>JABDQW010000149.1 GCA_013042055.1 Gammaproteobacteria bacterium
TATGACAGGTCATGATGAGGCTGAATATAAGCCTTGGCAATTATTTCTTCATACCTCCGACCAAGCATAAAACGAAAAAAACCTTCAGCTGCGCTATTTAAGTATCGAGCAAAGTAAATTCCTTCATTAAACTCTGGAATTGCATTTCTTAAGGTAATTTGCTGATGATCCATCAGTTTTGAATCGCTATATTCGGATATAACGGCATTAACGAAGTCCCATATGTCCACCAACGCACGCGCAAGTAGCTAAGTAAAAGAGGTGTTTCATCTGGTGATAATCGATCGCTTTGCTAGCGCAAGAAACTACGCCGCAGCCAGGTATTGCGCTATTTTGCCCAACTGCCTGGGAAAAGATAAGGGCCGGCTGCACACCGACCCTTCGGTTGGCGGGTCATCAGGGACTCGAACCCCGGACCAAGAGATTAAGAGCCTCTAACCTGTTGCTTAATTTTCAGGCACCTACGATTGCTTTTGTTCCTAAAACGTAAGATTTCACGCCTTTATTATTCAATAGCTTGCGGAGGCATGTTCCTAAGTTTTTCTTAGAACACCACCATGTCAATTCTGTGCGCCATAATGCTAAAAATTGTAAGATGGCCACTTTGGGCAAAAGCCGTAGTGTTGTTGTCGACTGCCAACGGACAAAAATAATTGTCCCACCGGTTGAGTTTTCAGTTCATCTGTTTGCACTTTGTCGACCAGGAGTCGTATGAAGTGATCAGGGGTTTCGAGGGTTAAAGCGCATGAACCTACAGCCCCCCAATCCAGTGCGACACATGTTCTATCACGAATACCATGAACGGCTCAACACGCAGAATCTTGAACATTTTCAGTTTATTAATAGCGGTAAATAGAGGAACGTTCCCTGCTCCCGATATTAATGAATCGTCACGTCGAACAGGTAACCAGGATTTGGAGGTAGCCCTTAGAGTCCGAACAGTTTACGAAATGAAAACCTAATGGACCTAATATGATATGCAACCAAATAAAGTTGCGAACCATAAGATCTATGAGTAATCATTTTCCATCACTGCCCAACATGGAATACCTGATCGACGGTAATGGTGAGATAACGCTCGGGAATCTTGGTCCCATACGCTGTTCCGCCACGGCCTCCGATGGTGATCAAAGCCGCGATGCTGATTCGTCGTAATAACGAACCACTCGGTCGATTGTTATACGTCTTGACCATGCTATCGAAAAAGCTGTCAAAGATAAAGCCTTTATCGACGAAATCAATAATGGACCAGATGACAGATTCTAAGGTTGTTGTGTCGCTCTTATCCCAACAAGCAGTTGGTAACTGACCATCGCCAGATACGAGATTTCAATCCGGTTGCCTCTCATTGCCAACCAGTGCCAGTCATTGCCTGTGAGTGCCGGTCACTCCCACTCGATTGTAAATGAACGATTTTTTGCGATTTGATATCAATAGCTAAGTTCGTTGGATAAGCGGTAATAGCATGATCACATATTTGTTTCTAGCAGCTCATTCACCAGTGGCTAACTTGTGCTGCGCCCTCCACCAAAATCCTTCTTGAGGGCGCCTCGCTTGCATCCGGGACCATCAGCTTTCTGTCAAGGTCAGCAGAATGTCGGCATACCAGGCACAGTTCAATCCCAGTGCTTCATCCAGCTTGAGATCGCGGGTACCGATGTCAAAACGTGCTGAGTGCACGCCAAGCAGACGCCAAGGCAGATCACCAAGACGCCGATTCGAATCCGGGATCCTTGCAACGATAGGCGCGCCACTCGTCCCTCGATGAGTGCGTGCATCAGTCAGAAAAAAGCCTTCGCCCTGGAAGCGTTGGCCGCCTGGTATGAATATCAATATACAATTCCGGCAGGAGTAAATTCCCGTTCTTCCTATAGACTTACTCGCCCATTACAATGGCTTAAAAGTGGTCCGTGTTTGTCTCCCCGGTTGTAGGTGTCAAGCACGCGCGCTGTGTTCAACACGTTTTTGCGCTAGTTTCGAGGCACGCGAGGAGACATGACCAGTCGATAGTGCGAGCCGGTGATAATTGCAACCGTCAGTAAGATGCGCGGCGCGTTGCCGCTATAATCGATGGCGAAGCCTATTTCCGTGCTGTGCGTGAACCACCGCCGAGCAGGCTGTGGACGCGCTAAAAAGGCTGAACGCTAGTGATCACTGTGTTTTTTCCTCCAGTTTGTCACCGGCTTCTTCTATGGCTTCACCCGTATTTTCTACAGCGTTATCGATTTCTTCTCCTGCCTGTTCGGCAGGGCCTTCATTGGCTTCGCAGCCTGTCATGACAGTGCCGATGAACATAAGAATTACAACAGGCAGTATTGAAAGTGCTTTCATTACGGTTACTCCTGAGTTGTACAAATGTATAGTTTCTTCGCCATATTTCGGCGAAATAAATACCGCTACGTTAACTCGGCTTCACTCACGTTTGGTCTAAAGTGTCCTGGTGGGTTTGATAGCGTTCCAGGAAACTTGTCTTGGCGTCCTGCCATGCTTCAATTGAGCTAAGCTGCAATAGACATATCACCGCGCTGCTGCGTTAGATCTCTAAAAGTGGCTCTGGCTTTATGAATTGCCGATGTCCACATTTCCTATGTCCAGCCAAACACGCATGCTCTGCCGTTATGTCTTTAGCCTGGTTGCGTCCGTATTATCCATACATCAATTTAATTGTTGACCGCTCGTGTTGCCCTGTGGATAGAACAAGTGATACTTTATCATTGTCGATATTCACATGATAGTGAAAAGGTAGTCACCGTATCGAAATTCATCAATCACTACTAGATAGCAGTCTCATCACACATAACATGGCGATGTCTATCATCTGAGCAGGAGTATGGATACCATGGCCCTATTGCAGGCGTATACTACTTTGGTTGTTTGTTATGCATGACCCGCGGTATTTTTTCGGTACCTTTTCCGCAGTGTCACCACGCTCAACGTTACCGGGAACTGCAAGTTCAAGCGTATCCGGAACGCAGTGTGTCTCATTCACTTGATAGGTCATGAGGCTGACGGATACGTGTTGGTGCGATTTTTGCTGATGTTCTGTGATATCACGCTCTTGATCAGAGTCAAAAAGTAGGAGATTGCTATTGAAAAACGCCGATACAACAAATCCGATGCAAAAAGATGCAACCGTTGAGGCGCTGCCGGAGGATTTGCAGGATGTTGCAGTTTCGATCATCGATAGCTTTGTGTCGATTTGGGACAGTTTTATCGCGCACACACCCTATATCGCCGGTGCTTTCATCGTATTAATTGCAACTTGGGGCATTTCCAAAATTGCCTTGTCCCTCACCCGGCGCGCACTCCGGCGCACGTCGATGCGACAATCGTTGAAGGATCTGCTGCTACGATTTGTAAGCTTGGGGATCTGGTCGCTGGGCTTTTTGTTTTCCGCGATGGTCCTGTTCCCTGGACTAACACCGTCAAAAGCCCTGGGTGCGCTGGGCTTGGTGTCCATTGCCGTCGGTCTTGCCTTTAAGGATATTTTCGAGAACTTTTTCGCCGGGATCTTGCTGTTGTGGCGGTTTCCGTTTGAAAACGGTGACTATATCGAATGCGAGGGCATCGAGGGCCGTGTTGAAGAGATTTTGATCAGAATGACCAAGATCCGAAAAACCACCGGTGAACTGGTGGTCGTGCCCAATTCGTTTTTGTTCAAAAATCCCGTCGACGTGCTCACAGACCGGGGAAGCCGTCGAATTACCGTACCGGTTGGGATCGCTTATGGTGAGGATGTGACTGAGGCCGTAGAGGTGATCGCCCAGGCCGTCGCAGATTGCGAGTCTGTGATTCACGATATGCCCGTCCAGATATGGCCGACCGCTTTCGGATCCAGCAGCATCGATATCGATGTGACGTGGTGGGCGAAATCCGAACCCGTGGATATCCGTCGTTCACGTGGCGAGGTTGTCACCGCAGTCAAAAAGGCATTGGACAATGCTGGAATCGAGATTCCCTTTCCGTACCGTACTCTGACATTCAAGGAACCATTAGAGACGCGGCCCGCAGCCGAAAGTTGACCGCAAATATCCGACATGATCCGTTTGAAGGAATTAACCATGCGATTAGTAAAATTGGTGCTTGTGGTCTTTTTCGGCGCTGCTGTCTCAAGCGTGGCCGCTATCGCCGAAGTTTCTTACCAACTCGACATCAAGCCTATTATCGATAAGAAATGTGTTGTCTGTCATGCCTGTTTTGATGCGCCGTGCCAACTGGATTTGACGCATGCACTAGGGTTTGAGCGGGGTGCCAACCGCCAACCCGTTTATGATGGCTTGCGTGTTACCCCAGCGCCACCGACGCGCTTGCATTTTGATGCAAAAACCGTTGCGCAATGGCGCGCTAGTAACTTTTTTTCCGTATTGCCTGAAGACAGAGGTAATGCAGGCGATAAAAAGACCAGTATTCTCGAACACCTTCTGTTGATGCGCGAAGCGCACGGTTTCGAGCCAAACAGCCGCTTGCCTGAGTCGGTGGTATCAGGCTTGAAGCGCAAGAACACGTGCCCATCGACTGATGAACTTAAGGACTATAGCGAGTCGTTCCCTCATGGTGGCATGCCGTTGGGTGTCACCGACTTGACGGATGCCGAGCGTCGAAAGCTGCGCAAATGGATCGCACAAGGTGCACCGATAGCCGCACCCGCCACGCAACTCACGGCCGCCGAGCAGAAGGCCGTGGCCACCTGGGAGCGGTTTCTCAATCAAAAGGATCTCCGGGAACAGCTGTTGTCCCGTTGGCTGTACGAGCATCTTTTTTTGGCACACCTGTATTTCGCCGATGTGAGCAGTCAACGCTTTTTTCAAATCGTCCGATCCAAAACACCACCGGGCAAGCCGATCGAGCTGATCGCCACTCGCCGGCCGAATGACGACCCGGCCACGCCGTTTTTCTACAGGCTGCGACCGATAGAGGGTACGATTGTTCACAAGACCCATGTCACCTTCGCACTGCATAAAGGTGTACTGAACAGAATTAACACGCTGTTTCTCGGTGACGATTGGAGTATCGAACAGTTGCCGGCTTACGGTGACGATGAGCGCTCCAATCCGTTTAAAACGTTCGCGGCTATTCCGGTAGAAGCGCGTTACCGATTTATGCTCGAGCATGCGGAATATTTTGTACAGACTTTTATCAGAGGACCAGTTTGTCACGGGCAGATTGCCACGGATGTCATACGCGATCAGTTCTGGGTGTTTTTTCAGGATCCAGAGCGTGATCTCTACGTGACTTCGACGCGATACAAAAATCAGGCGACACCCTTTATGGCTATTGCCGGTGTCGAGCAGGACCTCCTCGACGGTGCGAAAACCTGGTTTTCAGTGAAGGAACAATACGACGTCTATAGCGAGATGCGTCAATCGGCCTATGAACAACCGGATCAAGCGGGCGCGAGTGTGGACGATATCTGGGATGGCGAGGGGGTAAACACAAATGCACTGCTGACCGTGTTTCGCCATCACGACAATGCGTCGGTGCGCAGAGGGCTAATCGGCGATTACCCGCTGACCGTGTGGTGGATGGATTATCCCCTATTGGAACGGGGTTACTATAACCTGGTGGTTAACTTCGACGTCTTTGGGAGCATATCTCACCAGGCGCAGACACGCCTTTACTTCGATTTAATTCGAAACGATGCAGAGCGCAACTTCCTCCGCCTCATGCCCAAAGAGGCGCGGCACAAGTTGATGGATCGGTGGTACGAAGGCACCGGACAGTTGAAGTTGATGGCCTCCTATCAGACTGTTTCTGAAAAAAAACCACCAACTACAAAATACCTTACCAACGATCCAAAGCGAGAGCTACTCGATCGCTTGATTAAAAGCTTGGTGCGGGTCAATGCACGTTTGGATACGACTAACCGCCGAGGTCAGGGCTCTAGCGGACACGCTGAAATTTCCCGTGTCGCTAAGCAAAGCCGGGGGGCTATCAAGCATATCGCGGCAACGCAGGCTAAAGCGTTACCAGCGGTCAAATTCTTTCCCGAAGTCAGTTTCATCCGCGTGTTCGACAGCAAAGGGCAACGTGAAATTTACTCGGTATTTCGCAATCGAATGCACTCGAATGTGGCGTTCATGTTTGGCGAGGATCTGCGGCACAAGCCAGAGGAAGATACGTTGACCGCCTACCCAGGGATACTGGCAAGCTATCCTAACTTCATTTTCAACGTGGCGGTTGATGAAATCGATGATTTTGTCGGCACCGTGCTGGCGACAGAGGCTGAACGGGATTTCGAAAAGGCTGTTGTCGCTCGCTGGGGCGTACGGCGGACACATTCCCGGTTCTGGGAGTTGTTCCATGATTTGACCGCGTACCTTGACGAACACACGCCAATAGACGCCGGCGTGATGGATATGAGTCGCTACCAGAACCTTTGAGCTTGTTCTTACAATTCGATAGTAGTATTAATTAGGTGTCGGAGTGGAATGGCACTTACTTAAGCCGATACGGGTTGTTTCTGGAGGAAATGTCGGCGGCAGGGATGCCGCCGTCGAGCCTACAGGGACGTATTCACGGCGTTTTCCGGAAGAAATAACCCGTGTCGGCGAGTCGAATGCCCGACGATAGCTGTTAAGTCAGTGCCATTCGTGTCGGAGTGGTTTCATTTACAGTTAAGTGTAAGTACACCAGGTAAGCAAAAATGAAAGTACGTCTATTGTTGATATGGAACCGCTTACAGGAGAGCTACTGGTTTATTCCCGGTGTTTTCAGTCTGCTTGCCCTGTTGCTAGCCTTCATTGCGCCGCTGGTTGAAAAAAAATATGCCGCTGAGGTCGTATCAGCGTTAAACACGCTAGTGAGTATCGATGTCAGCGGTGCAAGAACATTGCTCAGTGCCATCATAGGCTCGTCAATGACGGTGATTGGTGTGGTCTTTTCGATTCTTATTGCCGTGTTGGCTAATGCTTCAACCCAATTCGGTCCGGGCCTGTTGCCACGTTTTATGCGTCTTAAAACGACTCAGGTCACTCTCGGTATTTTTCTAGCATGCTTTGTCTACGCAATGGGTGTTTTTACCCAAATTGATGATATCTCCAACGTTGACGGCAATGCGGCGGTCCTATCCGTTATTGTAAGTATCATACTGGGCATGATCAGCTTCTTTGTTCTGATTCATTTTATCCATTGCATCACACATTTTTTGCAGCCTCTCAGCATTATCAACAGTGTCGCTGATGATCTGCAGGGAACACTATCGACAGCGTATCCCGTTTATGATGACAATAATCAGTGTCGCAGTTCAACTTCAGGATATGCTTCGTTGAGCAAGCAACTGAATACTGATGAAGCGAGAACAGTGACCGCACCCCGAAACGGCTATTTACAAGCGGTCGGGTTCCATGCGCTCGAGAAAATAGTTGAAGAGAAAAGCGTGTCGGTTGACTTGTGCACACCTCCGGGCACATTTGTGCTCGAGGACGACACACTGGCGCGATTTGTTACGGACGCTGAACCGGATGACGATGTGGATGACTTACTCCAGGGTGTGTTTGTCATTGGCGAGCGTCGCGACTCGATGCAAGATCCTGGTTATGCCATGGAACAGCTGGTCGAAATAGCGGTGCGTGCTTTATCGCCCGGGGTCAATGCGCCGTTTCTGGCATTGCAGTGCTTGAACCAAATCTGCGCAGCATTGGTTCTGGTCGCGGCTCGCTCCAAACCGCTGCAGGTCAAGACCGTGGGCAGGCATTTTTGGACGAGCAACTGGTACGCGTATGACGATTTGTGTTTTTCAGCATTTAGTCTGTTACGTCAGTACGGTGATAGCTGTGAAGAAATAACGCTGGCCTTGCTCAAGATTATAACTAGGGTGCTGGACGAGGATGTAGAGCCCGAATATCGCGACGCCTTGCTGTCACATGCCGCTTTGATCAATCAACGCGCCGAGCTTGTCTCCAAGCAACAAGGCATACGCAATGTCATCCGGCAACAGTTTCAAGAGTTGCAGCACTCTTGGGCGAGCTCGAATAATCCTGATAAATAGTCTGGATAATATAATCCAGTTTTGATTTATTGTTATTTCAGTTGCTGGCTGAATTGCGATACCCTGATAAATATCGGCTTTGATAGTTCCATAGCAACTATCCCGCGCACGGTTTTGCCTTGCTGCGGTTGTTTGCTGGTCTAGCTGATTGTATCGTCATTGCTTGCTTTTTTTTGCGTTGTCGTCTGCAAAAATTCGAGCCCAATGCTATTAGTTTCTAATGCGGCGCACTTCCAGACCTGATATATAATGATGTTGACCATGATGGGTTTTATAAGAACAATAGCTTTCCTCGTTTAAGACTTGGTCACGTTCATTTGGCTCATCATGCAACCACAGGGCGCTCTCGCCGCCGAGAATCTGTTCCTGCGTAAACAGTTGGCGATGTTCAAGGAGCGCTAGCAGAAGCCTCATCGGCCAGATACAGCATTCCTGATTGGACTTGTGCTGCTGTCTCGACTCTTCGATTGGAAGCACGCACTCGTTGCTATCGAACCGCAAACCTTGGTTCGCTGGCACCGCCAAGGCTTTCGCCTATTCTGGCGCTGGAAGTCGCGTCCGGGCCGGCCACCCATACCGACTGAACTCTGACGACTGATTCGTGAAATGGCTCTAAGCAATCCAGTCTGGGCCGAAGAGCGTATTGCCAATGAATTGCTGCTTAAACTTGGTATTCGTGTATCGCCTCGTAGGGTACGAAAGCACATGCCGAAACGGCCAGACGGGCAACCCCGTGGCGATCAACGCTGGTCGACCTTTGTTCGCAATCATGCAGCAGTGATAGTCGCCTGTGACTTTTGTGTCGTCGTGACATCAACGTGTCGCTTGCTCTCTAGTTCTGAAGCGCCGGGTCATCAATTATAGTCATGGCCGGCTCCATGCCAGCCTCGGCCGGGGCATTCCAGATCCACCCAGCGCGCTTCCAGTTACACCACACAAACATCGGCACATTATTTCTGGCCACCTCAAGGTTGTTGCTCATCCTGTTCTCGGTGGATTACACCATGAATATAGCTTGGTACCGAAGTTTGCTTGAATTATTGCGGTGCACAGGGACATTGAGGCGCGCAACCTGAAACGCTCAAATAGGCTTTGGGTGTTTTGGTAGAACGCACGAAATGCAGCAAAACCAACATCGTCGAATATACCGAAAGATTAGAAGACGCCATCAGGCGCGCCCTGAAACTGCATAGACGGTTTGCCAGTCAATATCTGATACCAGGTGTCAATAACGACCAGCTCAAGGAATGCACCCTGAACACTGCTATGCAGCGCCTCAGAAAACGCTGTGTTGAAAAAGGCATGAACCGTTCGCCTTGCATGATTTGAAGCGCACAGCGCACACTGACGCAAAAGATGATCGATTGACCGGCCACAAGACCGAAGCCATGAAAAACCGTTACAGAGTTAAACCAGAAATAGTGAAACCAGCAAATTGAACAGGAGTTTGTTCCTAAAACGTGTTCCTAAACTTGATAAGACAACGCCAATACTTCCATGCAAGGCATTGATATTATTGGTGGGTCATCAGGGATTACTCGTCTCATCCCTGAGACTCGCCACAAGGGCTC
>JABDQW010000152.1 GCA_013042055.1 Gammaproteobacteria bacterium
CGCCTGCTCCCGTGATCCTGGTGAGAAATGCGGGCTAAAGCGTCGATCGCGGTTTGGCCTGGCTACGCCTACCCACTTGGCGCAAGCTGGGATGGAGAAGGCGTCAATTTCGCGTTATTCTCCGAGCATGCCGACAAAGTCGAACTATGTTTGTTCGACAGACGCGGCCGTCGTGAGACTGCGCGGATCGACATGCGTTGGAAGACGGACCAGGTATGGCACTGCTATCTCCCTGAAGCTCGGCCCGGCCAGCTCTACGGCTACCGGGTACACGGACCTTATGACCCGTTGAATGGCCATCGCTTCAATCCTAACAAGCTGCTACTGGACCCGTATGCCAAAGATATTGTCGGGCATGTCCGCTGGAATGATGCCTTGTTTGGCTACACAATCGGCGATCAGGCAGACGATCTGCAACTCGACACGCGCGACAACACGCACGGCGTGCCCAAATCACGCGTGATAGACACCGCTTTCACCTGGGGAGATGACAAGCCCCTACGGACACCGTGGCACGACACCATTATTTATGAACTTCATGTCAAGGGATTTACCACCCAGCATCCCGATGTCCCTCCACCCTATCGTGGAACCTATGCTGGTTTGGCAACCGAACCGGTAATCGACCACCTGAAAAAACTTGGCATCACAGCAGTGGAATTAATGCCCGTCCATACCTTCATCAGCGACCGTCACCTGATCAGACATGGACTGAGTAACTACTGGGGCTATAACAGTGTTGGGTACTTTGCGCCCCACGCAGGTTACTCAGCAACGGGAGACATCAACGAATTTAAGACCATGGTCAAACGTCTACACTCGAATGGTATCGAGGTCATACTTGACGTTGTTTACAACCACACTGCAGAGGGAAACCATCTCGGACCTACCCTGTGTTTTCGCGGTATCGACAATATCGCCTATTACCGGCTACTGGCTGATCAGCCACGCTACTATATGGATTACACGGGCTGCGGCAACAGCCTCAACATGATGCACCCGCGAGTGCTCCAACTGATCACCGACAGCCTGCGTTATTGGGTCATAGAGATGCACGTCGATGGTTTCCGTTTCGATCTGGCACCGACACTAGCGCGCGAGCTACACGCGGTTGACCGCTTCAGCGCATTCCTCGATATCATCCACCAAGATCCCGTTCTCTCGCAAGTTAAACTGATCGCTGAGCCATGGGACCTGGGTGAAGGTGGTTACCAGGTTGGCAACTTTCCAGTTGGTTGGACAGAGTGGAACAACCGCTTTCGCGACACGCTACGCGCCTACTGGAAGGGAGACGATAGCCTCATCGGTGAACTGGCCTATCGTATTACAGGTTCCAGCGATTTATATGCGCAGAGCGGACGCCGGCCTTACGCCAGTATCAACTTCGTTACCTGCCATGACGGGTTCACCTTACAAGATTTGGTCAGCTATAACGAAAAGCACAACATTGAAAACCTGGAGGATAACCACGATGGTGAAAATCATAACTTGAGTTGGAACATGGGCATCGAAGGCCCTGTGACCAGAAACCAACACATTATTCAGGCCCGCACACAACAAAAACGGAACTTTATTACCTCGCTGCTACTTTCTCAAGGCGTTCCCATGCTGACTGCGGGAGACGAGATGGGGCGGACACAAAGGGGTAACAATAATGCCTACTGCCAGGACAATGAGATCAGCTGGATCAACTGGCGGTTGCCCAAGCACGAACAACAGTTTCTGCACTTCGTCAGCGATATCATCCACCTCAGAAAAAGACACGCTGTATTTCATCGGCGACACTTTTTTCAGGGCCGCCGTATAAAGGGAGCCTACGTTAAAGACATATTCTGGCTCAGACCCGACGGTCAGGAAATGAACGATGAAGAGTGGCGTAACCACTTTGCACGTTGTCTCGGGCTATTACTACACGGTGATGCCATCGAGGAACAGGACGAACACGGTCGTAGCATCCACGATCACACTTTTCTGTTGTTGCTTAATGCACATTCACAAGCCGTCCCATTTCGCATGCCCGACCTCGTTGGGATTGCTCGCTGGACCGTGGTCATCGATACCAGCTATGCAAAAGGCAAGCGAACGGATAACCGAAGCTTCAACACCGGTGAAAATTATCCGCTTAAAACCCGCTCCTGTGTACTACTGCGACTGATGCGTATTCAGCGTCAACCAGCGCACACCATCAGAATCGATACCGAGTGATCGCAATCATCGGGGTTAAGCGCCGCCAACGCCAACGAGTCATATCATCGATCCTAACTCGGCTAGCCCGCATTTCTCACCAGGATTTGGACAAACTGTACCGGACGATATCCTACCAAATACAGTGTATCTTTTATAACCGCTGACTCATCCAACACTTTGCGTGGCCGCCTTTGTGCAAAATCCGGCAGGCTAGTGTTCAGTTTCTACGAACAGATCCGATTCGTAACAAGCCGAACCGATAACGCTTCAGCTATCGTTTTTGGCTGTTGAAACATTCATTCTGTTCAACTCGGTGACCAGCTTCTTGGCCGGAATATACCCGGGAAGCATGCTGCCATCCTGTAGAATAATCGCGGGAGTACCGCGCACTCCCAGGCTACGCGACACCTTCAGGTGTTGATCGATGGGATTATCGCAATCTTTAGCCTGGAGTTCCGTACCGGCCTTGGCCATATCCAGCGCCTCGTTCTTATCTTCCGAGCACCATACCGTGACTGTAGTCTGGTAATCACCCTTGCCTTTCAACGGCATAAAAACATACCGAACCTTTATACCACCATCCAGGTACTGGTCCATTTCGCTGTGCAGCCGTCTACAATAGGGGCAATCAATATCGGTGACTACGGTAATCGTATGCTTAACCGTCTCTGGCGTATACACCACCATGTTTTCTTCACCCAACTGCTCCAACTGACTGAGACGAATCTCTGACATGGCATCTTCGGAGTAATTCTTTTTGGTTGAAAGATCGACCAGATTGCCGTCAAGCATATAACGAGCATCTTTAGTCATGTAGATAACTTGTCCCGACAAAATGACCTGGTAGAGGCCTTCTATCGGGGTGCTATCGATACGCGAAACTTCATACTGTGGCAGACGTTTGGCCAGCGCATTCTTCAGCTCATCGACATCTTCATTGGCTGACACCTGAGTAGCGGCAGCAACTGTGAGTGCAAGTGCAAATGTACGTAACATGTTGTTCATAATATTGAAAATTGGTTAATTCCTGTGACTAGACAGCCGACATTATAGATAATTCCTTCAGCACAGAGGAAATTTTTCACAAATTAGCCGAAATCGCCCGGATCCCTTGCCCGACGTGGGCCTGCTTCGAAGATGCCACCATCTCCTCCACTGCAAACTACCGCGGATATTGCACGAAGGATTTGGATTCTAGCCCGAATTTCTCACCAGCCGGGGCAGCTTAGGCACGAGGGTGATGTCTTCGATATAGGTCGCGCAAACGCTGATCTGCCACATGGGTGTAGATCTGAGTTGTAGAAATATCGCTATGCCCAAGCAACATTTGTACAACCCGCAGATCGGCGCCATGATTCAATAAATGTGTCGCAAAGGCGTGACGCAGCGTATGTGGAGACAGCTTGTCAGGGTCGATACCAGCACGTAGCGCGTATCGTTTGATCAAATACCAAAATGCCTGCCTCGTCATCGCTTTTCCTCGCTGAGTGACAAAGACAGCGTTGGTAGCGGACGCTTTATCTTTCAATAGCGATGGACGCGCGTGACGTAAATAAGCCGTTAACCAATCGAGAGCCACCTCACCCACAGGAACGAGGCGTTCCTTATTGCCCTTGCCCATGACGCGCAGCACACCGGGCTCGATTACAAGCTGTGACAATTGCAGATTGACGAGTTCTGATACGCGTAAACCTGTTGCATATAACAGCTCGAGCATGGTGCGGTCACGATAACCGATATCATCACCGGTATCGGGCGCATTAAGCAAACAAACCACCTGCTCTTCGCTAAGTGCAACGGGTAACAGGCGCCCCGATTTGGGTGATTCAAGTGATTGGGTCGGGCTCAGGTCTATGCGCTTTTCACGCATCAGCCAAGCGTAGAATCTACGCAGCGTTGATAACAAACGTGCAGAAGAGCGGCTTTTGTACCCCTGGTCAAACTTATCCGCCAGATAATGTTGCACGTCACCACTGCTAGCACCGAGCAAGGCTTTGTGATGTGTCGCTAACCAAATAGAAAAGCCAGCAAGATCATTGCGATAAGCGCTCAGTGTGTTTTCGGATAGACCGTATTCCATCCATAAATGATCGATAAACTGTTCCAACAGCATCGAATCCTGCGACGAGACATTGTCCGCTTTTGCCATTTACAATCGAAACAGTGATGCCGAGTACGGCATATCGTTGTTATTACGTTTTTCCAAGTATAACAGCATCGATCGCTAAGAAACGGATCTGAGTGGACAAAGCGACAGTCCGGATGTTGCTCGAAGTCGGGCATAGCTCATCGAAGACTTATCGCAATTTCACTCGTGTCTCAGTGATTAAACAATCCAATTAGTGGTTGAGTTTGTCGTATTAACCTTTACCTGCAAGCTGGTGAAAAAATCTTCTGGAAAGACTTTTTGCGCAAGCCCCTAAGGGGTGAGTCTCATGGATGAGACGAACAACCCGATTAGACGATCACCCTTGATTCATAGTAGTCGCTATGAATCAAGGGTGATCGATCAAGATGCGACACCAAATGCTCCCAAGATCTGAATCCTTCGTACAACATCCGGGCGACAGCACACACATGCACAAAAAAGCCACCCCATTTGGGTGGCTTTTTATCAACAGGACGTACAACCCGACTGCCCGCATAATGTCGCTTGTCACAGCCGACAACAGCTCTCAGTCAGGTCATATCCTTGCTTTGCCAGCGTTCGATAAAGGCAGCAATTGCTTTTTCCTTCTTTTCAGCCATTTTCTCCAATTGCTGCTGACGCTTTCTTGCCGCGGCTATTTCAGCTTTAGCTTTTTTTAGCGCCGCTTTGGTTGTAGCAATGCGTTCGCTAAGTTCGCGTCGTGAGTTTCCCACAATATCAACCCTTTTCGAGCCCGTCGCCGTTGTTTCTAGCGACGGCGACTCACTTTTTTTCTGGCAGGCACCTTCTTCGCTGTACGCTTAGCCACTTTCTTTTTCGCCGTACGCTTAGCGACTTTCTTCTTTGCCGGACGTTTAGCAACTTTTTTCTTCGCCGTGCGTTTGGCTACTTTCTTCTTCACCGTGCGCTTGGCGACTTTCTTCTTCGCCGTGCGTTTGGCTACTTTCTTCTTCGCCGTGCGCTTTGCGACTTTCTTCTTAGCCGTACGTTTAGCGACTTTCTTCTTCGCGGTACGCTTAGCTACTTTCTTTTTAGCTGTGCGCTTCGCAACCTTTTTCTTGGCTACTTTCTTTTTAACCGTTCGTTTGGTCGCTTTCTTTGCAGTTACTTTCTTCTTACGAGCAGAAGTTTTCTTTTTCACTGCACGCTTAGCCGTAGTTTTCTTTTTACTTTTTGTTATAGCTCGAGCCATTAGTGCATCCTCTATGTGTAAGTTACAAACGAAAGTATAAAACTAATTTTTAAATTATCAAATATTTTTTAATTTAAAAACAAATAGTTTTCAGTTTTATCATGCAAATATACCGGGATTTTTATTGTTTATGGAATAAATCAACAACAGATCACAACGTGAAAAATATAATCGCACAATTCATTTACTTACAACTTTCGAAATGACAATTACGAAACACGGATAGCAGGCAGTAAAGAATTATAGCGCTGTTAAACTAAGCTCCTGCGTTAAATACGCGAGAAGCATGACAAGGTTAAGCTGAATGTTGCACGAAGGCGGACATGCAATTTATAGCTTATTCCGCATTTCTCGCCAGGCGGCATCAAATACGGATAAGGCATTGGCTATTTAGACTAGAGTCAGGATGATCGAAATACAGGGTCTTATTAAAGCATGCCTATCACGGTTCAGACTGGTCTTCGTGTCCTAAGGCTGGCTATTGCACGAAGGCGGAAACACAATGTTATGAACGAGCCGTTATCTAAAACAGAAGCGACGCTTTCGAATACCAACCCGCATGTCTCGCCTGGGGTGAGACATGCGGGCTCGCTACTACTGCGCCTGCTCCCGTTATCCTGGTGAGAAATGCGGGCTAAATAAAAAATCTCGAGAATAATCATGGCGGAAATGTTTTCAAGCGAATGGGCAAGCTCGTTTAAGGATATCTGGAACTCGGACCAGGCGATTACCGATATGCTCAGTGATGCAGGATTCAGTTCTGT
>JABDQW010000153.1 GCA_013042055.1 Gammaproteobacteria bacterium
GATTGAGTGGCTGCAGAAACTGATCATCAAGTGTTTTGCCGGGATGGTGCCATGCCATGTCAGGACTATAACGGACTGCGTTATATAACGCAATACGTTATATAACATGCGCATAGAGTAGAGCTTAGGCCAGCTGCGTTCAACTTTGGACTACGGAAAATTTCATGTACCCAGGGACGCTGAGCAAGCACCAGCTTGTCTTCACGCCCGAAGTGAGAGATGGCCTGCAAACAACATTGGCGTTCATTTGCGGATCGTAAAAACCTCTGCGTCTCCGCGCCTCTGCGGTTAACAGAATTATTAAGGTCTCCGCTTGCGGAGGGTGACGAGGTGTCGATGATGGATGTCTGTCCGATTCACTGGCCACGTGCGACCGCGCTGGCAAGCCTGCGTTTACACGATTTCATGTCAAGCATCCACGAAAAACTATTTGGCTTGCGTCAGGATACCGTGCATAAAGCGTTTTACACGTACCTGGCGGCCTACAAATTACTGATCATCGTATTCAACTTTGTGCCCTGGCTCGCGTTAATTCTAATGGACTAATCACAGCACTGTGACTAGAGTGGACATGATCAGAATGAATCTGAGAGGGGCGGTGCGCCCGTAGTGACGGCATCGCGCTTGTTTAACCGCAGAGGCGCGGAGGTGAATCAAGCTTTTTCAACCAAGGCTTGAATCACCGGAAAATGCACATACTATTCAGAAAAGTGCCATTCGGGAGATCGAGCATGCACAAATACAGAATTTGTTTCGGGCTGCTGCTGGTCGCGATATTCGCGGTGCCCGCGCAGGCTCAGCAGGGCGGCCTAGAGAACCTGCGTGAGACGGGCAAGGCATTTGCATCGGTGGCCAGGCGGGTTGCACCGTCGGTGGTATACATCGAAGTGGAGAGCAGCCAGGAGAGCGGGACCGTGATGCCGTTCTTCTCGCCATTCACCGACGAGTTTTTCAAGCGGTTTTTCGGTGAGGAGTTCCCAGGAACACCGCGAGAGGATGATTCCCGGCCGCAACGCCGTACTGTCAGCCAGGGTTCCGGTTTCGTGTTCTCGTCAAAAAACGGCCTGTTGTCCGACAAAACCTACATCCTTACCAACCATCACGTCGTAGAGGGCGCGGAAAAGATCCGTGTCAAGTTCCAAGACGGCCGGCAATTCATTGCGAACATCATAGGTGCCGACCCCAAGTCTGATGTGGCGGTGATCGAGATCAAGGCTGGCGGTCTGCCCGCCTTGCAATGGGGTGATTCATCCGCGCTCGAAGTTGGAGAGTGGGTGCTCGCGATGGGGAATCCCTTCGGTCTGAGTCATACGCTGACGGTCGGGGTCGTCAGCGCCAAGGGCCGCACCAGCCTGGGAATCAGCGACTACGAGGATTTCATTCAGACCGATGCCGCGATCAATCCCGGCAATTCCGGGGGACCGCTGGTGAATCTAGATGGCGAGGTCATCGGTATCAACACCGCGATACTGAGCGGCAGTGGTGGCTACATGGGTGCGGGTTTCGCGATTCCGAGCAGCCTGGCCCGAAGTATTGCTGAGCAACTGATCGACAGAGGCGAGGTGGTGCGAGGTTATCTGGGTGTCGTTATTCAAGATTTGACTGCAGAGCTGGCTGAATCTTTCAACATTGACCAGTATCGTGGCGTGCTGGTCGCACAGGTGACCAAAGATTCGCCAGCCGAACAGGCTGGGCTCAAAGCTGGCGATGTAATCATCAAGTACCAGGGCAAGCCGGTCAAAGACATTGGTCGTTTTCGTAATCGCGTTGCTCTGACACCACCTGGTCGTGACGCATCGCTGGTCATCATTCGCAACGGCAAGCAGCGAGATATCGCAATCACCATTGGCAAGCTCGGCGATCAGCAAGTGATGGCGAAACCAACCACGGAAACCACCAGTGAATTGGGGCTGGGCGTGCAGACGCTGACACCAAAGCTGGCTCAACAGTTCGATATGCGGGCCGGCGAGGGTGTTGTCGTGACCCAGGTTGAATCCGGTTCGGTCGCCGCGATCGCTGGGATTAAACCCGGCGATGTGATCTTGCAAGTGAATCGTAAGCCAGTCGACAGCGCCAAAGCGTTCAATCGTGCTGTGAACGAGAGCCGTCGTGAAAAGCGCGTATTGTTGTTGATCGCATCCGGTAATATGCAACGTTATGTCGTACTGAACTGGTAGATCGCGTGCACCGCACCCTACCTCAGTTAAACAGTGGTAGGGGCGGTTTTGGTCCGCAAATGCACGCAAATACCCGCAAATGTTATTGGTAGGTGATCATTGCGATCGTCAGAGAAATATCATGCTAAGTATATTCATCTGGGTTTTTGTCTAACAGCATCGTTCCAATGACAACGGTTGGCATCACTGCGTATTCCGCTCTATTTTCAAATAATTAGCGTATATTTGCGTTCATTTGCGGACTAAAAATGCCTGCTACCGGGATCCTGGCGAGTAATGCGGGCAAACCCGAGTTAGCCCGGATGTTGCACGAAGGCGGACATGCAATGTTGCAGGTTAGCCGGTATTTCAATCAGATGTGCTTCGACTTGCTGGGTAATGTGCGGTTACAGTTTGGCCTATTCGGTTTTACGTGCAAGTTGGCGTCGCATCTTGAACGATCCCCCTTGATCCATAGCTAAGGCTATGAATCTGCGGGCGATCGTCCAACCTGCTTCGCCAACTTGCCCCTAAAATCCGAATCCTTCATGCAACATCCGAGTTAGTTTGCTAGCGTGGACCCGCAATCTTCGAGTTGATCGATCCATGCTCTGATCACGGCCAGAGCCTGATCATCCACGATCGCCGACGCGAGAGGGGGCATACGTTGTACACCGTTATCTTCCATGCGTAACACCAGGACAGACTGGTCTGCATTGCCGGGCGAGACGATCGCTGGATTGATTAACCCCAGCGTGTCGCCCAGAGGGGCCGTGTTGCAGATGCCGGCCTCGTCCAGCGGTGTTGCGAAGCGCAAGTCCATGTCGCCGCCTCCCGGTCCGCCGGGTTGATGACAGTTGGCGCAATTGGCGTGTAGATAACTGCGTGCCCTGAGTTCGGCCGAATAAGCGGTGTTGTCGATCGCGTAGAGCGTCGTCGATTTTTCGGCATCGCTGAGTGGCCGACTGAGCACTTCGATGCTTTCCAGCGTGATTAACTGATTCGCATCGATGCCAGTGTCTGCATAGTTAAATGACCGGTTCAGTTGGGCAATCTTAGGCCCTAACGTAAAGCCGGCGATTGGGGTATGGCAAGCGTCGCACTCCGCGCGGCTCGGATAGTGCCATATCTGGCCGTTGATATCTTTGTCTTTAGCGGTGGCGAGTAATGCGGCTTGCGTTTGCGCGTCGTTCCATTCGTAGCTATAGCCTTTCCAGCCGTGGGGCTGCTGATAGTGCAGTAGCAGACGGGTCTCGATGATGCGATCATCGAGGTAGAAGTTCTTGCCAAGGATGCTGCCGACGGGTAACTGCAAGCGTCCTTGATCGTCGATATCGATATGGGTGCCATCTGGAATGGCCATAAAGCGAACTTTGTCGCCATCGTCGGACCAGAGCGGGGCATTGACACTATATGGGATGACGTGGTTTGAAAAACGCGTGGCATCACCGGCCTGAAAACAGCCCCAGTCGGAGAGTAACGCGGGTATCTGGCCCGCTTGGCCACCGCTGTCGCCACTGATTTTCAGGATCGACCCTCCCAGATCGACCACGTAGATTTCGCCGTCGTGGTCTTCTGCAAACGAGGCGATATTTAAATTGGTATCCATCAGCTCGCTCGGTGCGTATTGGTTTGGCCCGGTTTGTTGCAGTGCCCAGATCCTCCCGGTCGAAAAATCAGCATATAGATAGCGGCCGCGCAGGAGATCGATATCCGACCCGCGATAGACGTATCCCCCGGTAACAGCAAAACCCTGGCTGTGATCGTACTCAGCTAGCGGTAGTATCAGACCTGTTTGATCGCAGCTTGCCGCGTTATAACAATGCATCCCTTCCATGATGTTCCAGCCAAAATTACCGCCCTTCGAGATCAGGTTGATCTCTTCGTACATGTTCTGGCCAACATCGCCGAGCCAGAGTTCACCGCTGCCACGATCGAAGCTCCAACGCCAGGGATTACGCAGACCGTAGGCAAAGATCTCCGCTCTGCCGCCACCGCTGACGAACGGATTATCTATCGGAATCGTATAACTGCCCGACGAGCCATCCCCGACATCTATGCGTAACATCGAACCCAGCAACGTGTCGGTATTCTGGCCATGCCCGAGTGGGTCCCCGCCAGATCCACCATCACCGAGGCCGATATAAAGATAATTGTCTGGGCCGAACGCGATGTGGCCACCATTATGGTTGGCGTAGGGCTGGGCCACGCTCAATATGATCTGCTCAGAGGCAGGGTCCAGTGCTTGGCCACTGGGATCGAGGTTAAAGCGCGAAATGCGTGATGCCCTGCCGCCAATCTCGCTGGTATAGGACAGGTAGACATAGCCATTGCTGGCGAAGTCAGGATGGAAGGCCATACCCAGCAGCCCCATTTCGCCCCCGTAGGTCAGTCTGCCATCGTTGATATCGATGAAGCTGGAGACAGTGCTCGCGCCGAAGGCATTGGCGAATCGGACCACCTGCCCGGTCTGTTGCACCACGTACCAATGGCTGCTGTTGCCCGGTGCCATCATTATCGCAACGGGTGCCGTCAGGCGCGGCAGGCTCGGGAATGGATTAACCAGTCTGATGCCGGTGGCCAGCGCCGGTGTCGCCGGGGCGACGCACGCGCTGGCGTTCGTTGGTCTGGACGTCAGACCGCTGACGCCGCTGGCTTTGAGGTTAACCGTGATGTCCGTTGTGTCCGAGGCGCTGACACCGCCGCTGGTGGCGGTCAGAGCAAGTACATAGCTGCCTATATCGGAAAAGCTGGCCGTTGTATCTTCGCTATCGGTGTGGCTAAAATTGACCGAGCCGGGGCCGGATATTTTCGTCCAAGCATATGTCGTGTTATCTGTTGCTGCCAGGCCGTTTGTGGTCACTGTGGCATCAAGTTCGGCCACATCAGTCATTACGATTGTCAGAGCGGCTCCGGCATCGACCTCGACGCGGATCGGGTTAGCGCCGTCGCCTGCATCGCTGCATGCAACGACCTGTGTCAACAGACCAATCAATGTCAACAGATAGCGGCATGTTGTTGCCTGAAAACCAGATTGCGTCATGCTTTATGCCCCGCCTGTTCTCGACCACATGTTACTCGCGTTCTTGCAAATTGTAGGCTAATGTTCTTGTAGCATTTATCTGGCTGGTTTCAGCCATTAGCAGACGTACGGATGATCCTGCTGTCAGCGTTTTGGAATATAAATATCCGTGCAGGTTCCTTCGGCCACTTCGGCGGCGAAGTTGAATGTTTCTGACAGCGTCGGGTGGGGGTGTACGGTCAGGGCGATGTCTTCGATGTCGGCGCCCATCTCCAGCGCCAGGACAGCCTCGGCGATCAGTTCGCCCGCGTTGGGGCCGACCATACCGGCACCGATGATTCTGTGGCTGTCTTTGTCGAACAGCACCTTGGTTACACCCTCGTTACGCCCGTTGCTGAGTGAGCGACCGCTGGCTGCCCACGGAAACACGCCTTTTTTGTAGTCGATGCCATCGGCTTTGGCCTGCTCCTCGGTGACGCCCATCCAGGCGACTTCAGGGTCGGTATAAGCGACCGATGGAATGGTCTTGGCGTCAAAATAGGACTTCATGCCGGCGATGACTTCAGCGGCGGTTTTACCTTCGTGCGTGGCCTTGTGTGCCAGCATTGGCTGGCCGACGATGTCGCCGATCGCGTAGATGTTATTGACGTTGGTCTGTTGCTGTTTGTTCACCGGAATGAAACCCCGTTCGTCCACGTCCACGCCGGCATTTTCGGCGCCAATGTCATGGCCATTGGGGCTGCGTCCGACGGCCAATAATACGCGATCAAAGGTATCGGTTTCCGGCACGCCTTTGCCTTCGAAGCTGACCTTGAGCCCGCTTTTCAAGCCCTGGATAGCGGTGACCTTGGCATTCAACCAGATGTTCTCGTAGCGTTTCTTCACGCGTTTTTCCAGCGGTCGCACGAGGTCGCGATCACAGCCCGGAATCAGGCCGGGTGATAACTCGACAATCGATACGCTCGAACCGAGTGCGTCATAAACGGTCGCCATCTCCAGCCCGATAATACCGCCGCCGATGACCAGCAATCTTTTAGGGATGTCGGCGAGTTCGAGCGCGCCAGTCGAATCCATCAGGCGTTCGTCTTCGTAGGGCAGACCGGGTATCCGCAACACTTTAGAACCGGCCGCGATGATCGCATGATCAAACGAGACCGTCGTCACAGCGCCGCCACTGCTGCTGACCTCGATCGTTGTTGGAGAGCTGAAGCGTCCAACGCCGGTGACGATGTCGACCTTGCGTTTCTTTGCCAGAGCGGCGAGTCCGCCGGTGAGCTGGCCTATAACCTTGTTTTTGAATGCGGCAAGTTTAGTGAGGTCGATGATCGGCTTGCCGAAACTGATGCCGTGCACCGCCATGGTTTCGGCTTCGGTGATGATCTGTGCGCTGTGCAGCAGGGTCTTGGACGGGATGCAGCCTACGTTCAGACAGACGCCGCCGATACTGTCGTATTTTTCGATCAGGATGACCTGCTTACCGAGGTCGGCGGCACGAAAGGCTGCCGTATAGCCGCCCGGGCCCGAGCCCAGCACAACGACTTCAGCGTGGCGGCCGTTGGCAGCGCTTGTCGTGGCTTCTGCTGCCGGCATCGTTTCAGCTTGCGCTGTCGCGGTGTTATCGCTTTGGATGACCTTCTCTTCCGCGGATTCACCGTTTCCCGCTTCTGCACCGGCCAGTTCCATCGTCAGAATCACATCGCCCTGCGAAACTTTATCATTGACCTTGACCCTTACCTCCTTTACCGTGCCGGCCTGAGGTGATGGAATTTCGATGGTGGCTTTGTCGGATTCGAGTGTGATCAACGGGTCTTCGGCGGCAATGCGATCGCCGGCACTCACCATGACTTCGATGATATCGATATCGCGAAAATCGCCGATGTCGGGGACCTCAACCTTGACTTTCTTGCTCATATGTCAGTTCCGATAATTAGGTAGGAGCGGCTTCGGCCGCGAACTTACTTGTGATGAGTCGCGGCTGAAGCCGCTCCTGCGCGTAATCATAATAATAGCCGGCGCGTATCGGATAGCACCTTATTCAAGAACGAGGTGAAGCGCGCACCGTCGGCGCCGTCGATTACACGGTGGTCATATGACAGCGATAGCGGCAGGATCAGGCGAGGGACGAATTCACCGTCCTTGTACACAGGCTTCATCTGCGCGCGCGAAACACCCAGAATCGCGACCTCTGGGGAATTGACGATGGGCGTAAATGCAGTACCGCCGATGCCGCCGAGGCTGGAGATGCTGATGCATCCGCCGGACAAATCCGCGGGAGAAAGCTTCTTTTCTCGCGCTCTGGCGCTGACCGTGATCAGTTCGTTGGCGAGTTCGATCAATGACCTGCGATCGCAGTCACGGATCACCGGCACTACCAGGCCTGCAGGTGTGTCGACAGCAACGCCGATATGGATGTATTTCTTCAGGATCAGGTTTTCACCGGTGGCATCCAGTGACGAATTGAAGCGTGGATATTCTTTCAGCGCGGAGACCAGCGCTTTCATCAGGAAGGCGAGCACGGTGACTCGTGCACCTTCAGTCTTATGCTCTTCGTTGAGCTGTTTGCGAAAGGCCTCGAGCTCGGTGATATCGGCCTCATCGAACTGGGTAACGTGCGGCACGGTCACCCAATTGCGGTGCAGGAACTGGCCTGTCAGCTTATTGATCTTGGTCAGCGGTTGGGTTTCGATTTCGCCGAACTCGCTGAAGTCGATTTCTGGCATTGGTGCGACACCAAGGCCGCCACCGGCGCTTGCGGATGTCATCACCCGCTTTATAAAAGCAGTGACATCGTCTTTGAGTATGCGGCCCTTGTTACCGGTGCCGGTGATTTGTGCCAGGTCGGCACCGAGTTCGCGGGCGAATTTTCGAACCGAGGGGCTGGCGTGAGCCTTGCGAATGCCAGCCTCGTCGATCGGCGAGGGCGCCACCGGGGGCGGTCGTTGCGCGCTTGTCGGGGCAGCAAGGGCTGGTGCCGGTGTAGCGGGCGCCTGCGGTTTCAGTGGCGGTGCCGATGGCGTTGTCTTCTTGGGCTGCTCTGGGGCTGATTCTTCGACAGTCGGCGCCGTTTCAGCGCTGCTGACGTCCATTTTGATCAGCAGATCGCCTTGGGAGACTTTGTCACCAATGCTGACCTTGACGTCTTTGACGGTGCCCGCCAGCGGCGAGGGGATTTCCATTGCCGCCTTGTCGGATTCAAGCGATATCAGCGGGTCCTCGACCTGGATGCTGTCGCCTGGCGAGACCATGATCTCGATGACTTCCACGCCTTCGAAGTCGCCGATATCGGGAACTAGAATGTCTTTTTCAGTTGCCATTGTCAGATCCCTGCTAAGCCGTCAACGGATTCGGTTTTCTGATGCTGATATGGTATTTCTTGATCGCATCCTTGACCTGGGCTGCAGGAATCGTGCCTTCCTCGGCCAGTGCTTTCAATGCAGCGACGGTAATATAGTTGCTGTTGACTTCGAAATGTTTGCGCAATTGCTTGCGTGTATCCGAGCGACCAAAACCGTCCGTGCCCAGCACGGTATAGTTCGCCGGCACAAAATGACGGATTTGTTCGGCGACGTTGCGTACATAGTCAGAGGCTGAGATGATAGGGCCTTCGCTGTTGGTCAATTGCTGTGCAACATGACAGATACGGGCTTTCTTTTCCGGATTCAGCATGTTCCAGCGTTCGCAGTCACGCGCCTCGCGCGCGAGTTCGTTGTAGCTAGTAATGCTCCAGACGTCGGCGCTGACGCCCCAGTCGTCTTTCAACTGGGCTGCTGCGGTAATTACCTCCCGTAGGATCGTACCGCTGCCGAACAGTTGCGCCTTGGCCTGACCTTTTTTCGCCGGCTCTTCGCTATAACGATACATACCCTTGACGATGCCCTTCTCAACGCCCTTCGGCATCGCCGGTTGGACGTAGTTTTCGTTCATCGCTGTGACATAGTAGTAGACATCTTCCTGGTGTTGCATCATCCGGCACATACCGTCATGGATGATCACCGCCAGTTCATAAGCAAAGCAGGGATCATAGGCGATGCAGTTCGGTATCGTCGAGGCCACCAGCAAGCTGTGCCCGTCCTGATGTTGCAGACCTTCCCCGGCAAGCGTGGTGCGCCCGGCCGTACCGCCAACCAGGAAACCACGTGCCTGCATATCGCCCGCGGCCCAAGCCAGGTCGCCGATGCGCTGGAATCCGAACATAGAGTAGTAGATGTAAAATGGAATCATGTTCACGCCGTGCGAACTGTAGGCGGTTGCCGCCGCGATCCACGAAGACATCGCACCGGCTTCGTTGATGCCTTCCTCAAGGATCTGACCAGTCTCGTCTTCCTTGTAGAACATGACCTGTTCCTTGTCTTGCGGCTCATACAACTGACCGACAGATGAATAAATGCCGAGTTGGCGGAACATGCCTTCCATGCCAAAGGTGCGCGCCTCGTCCGGCACGATAGGTACGACGTATTTGCCGATCTTCTTGTCGCGTGCCAGCGCCGTCAGCATGCGGACGAAAGCCATCGTGGTTGACATCTCACGTTCACCAGAACCGTCCAGCATGCTTTTAAACATGCTGATGTCGGGTATTTCCAATGGGGCCGCCAGGTGTTCGCGTGAAGGCAGGTAGCCCCCAAGTGCCTTGCGGCGTTGTTTCAGATAGCGAATTTCATCGCTGTCCTCACCCGGGCGATAGTACGCCGCGTTCTCGACCTGTTCGTCGCTGAGCGGGATGTCAAAGCGCTCGCGGAATTGCTTCAAGGCATCGACATTCATTTTTTTCTGTGAATGGGTAATATTCTGCGCTTCACCCGCGATACCCATGCCGTACCCTTTCACTGTCTTGGTCAAGATCACGGTTGGCTGGCCGGAGTGTTTCATCGCCGCTGCATAAGCTGCATAGACCTTGTGCGGGTCATGGCCGCCACGGTTCAAGCGCCAAATGTCCTCGTCTGACATGGTTGCAACCATGGTCTTCAGCTCGGGGTATTTGCCGAAAAAATGTTGACGTACAAAGGCGCCGTCTTTCGCCTTGTAATTCTGATAATCCCCATCGACCGCTTCTTCCATGCGCTTGCGCAACAGGCCGTCCTTGTCCCTGGCGAGCAATGGGTCCCAGTAGCCCCCCCAGATGACCTTGATCACATTCCAGCCAGCTCCGCGAAATACGGATTCGAGCTCCTGGATTATCTTGCCATTGCCGCGCACAGGACCGTCCAGGCGTTGCAGGTTGCAGTTGATCACGAAAATCAGGTTGTCGAGCTTTTCGCGACCGCCCAATGAAATCGCGCCGAGTGATTCGGGCTCGTCCATTTCACCATCGCCGCAGAAGGCCCAGACTTTTCTGTTGGTGGTGTTGGCGATGCCGCGGTCTTGCAGATATTTCATGAAACGGGCCTGATAAATGGCCATGATCGGCCCCAGTCCCATCGAAACCGTTGGAAACTGCCAGAAATCCGGCATCAACCACGGATGCGGGTACGACGACAGGCCATTGCCATTGACTTCCTGGCGAAACAGATCGAGCTGTTCTTCGTTCAGGCGGCCTTCGAGATAGGCGCGGGCGTATATACCCGGCGCCGAATGCCCTTGCATGAAAACGAGGTCACCACCGTGTTCGTGGCTATGCGCACGAAAAAAATGATTGAGGCCGACATCGTATAGCGTCGCCGCCGACGCAAAGCTGGCAATATGACCACCGAGTTCCGAGCTTTCCTTGTTGGCGCGAACCACCATGGCCATCGCATTCCAGCGCACCAATGACTTGATGCGGCGTTCGATGGCGGTATCGCCTGGGTGGTGTTCCTGCAAGTGCGGCGGTATCGTATTCAGATAAGCGGTGTTGTTGGTAAAAGGCAGGTTGGCGCCCGAACGACGCGCATCGTCGACCAGCTTTTCAATTAGAAAATGCGCGCGTTCCAAGCCCTCATTTTCAATGACGGCATCTAGTGCATCTAGCCATTCCTGCGTTTCCAGAGGGTCTATGTCGTGTTTTTCTGTCATGTGGTTCTCACGCATTTGGGACGAATCGCGAGGTCTTCTGTCTGGTTTCCGCGATTTTTTGATCTAAATTCTATGATTCTTATTATTCCGTCGGCAGCCGTTTTCGATGCTGTTGCCGATGATGCAATGCTGGCAGAATTATAGAAGCTAATCGCGGTAGAGTCGAACCTTGCCCACATTTCTCACCAGGATTAACGGTGCAGGTGGATTCTTGTTTAACCGCAGAGACGCGGCAACATCCGGTTTCTTGATACAGGATCAGTTTGTCGCAGTTTCCTATCGAGCGTCATTTTAATCGTCGCGGCTCACTATTTGTCGATGTCCCACTGTATAATTCGGCCCCTGTGATTTGAAACTCGACTGGAGATCCTGGATGTCTGTCAATAAAACGACCATCAATAAAGCGGTACTCGCCTATTCGGGTGGGCTGGACACCTCAGTTATTCTGAAATGGCTGGAGGATACCTATGGTTGTGAGGTGGTTACGTTTACCGCCGATATAGGCCAGCGCGAGGAAGTCGAGCCCGCGCGCGCCAAGGCGGAAGCCATGGGTGTCAAGGAAATCTATATTGAAGATCTTCGCGAAGAGTTTGTTCGTGACTACGTCTTTCCGATGTTTCGTGCGAATACAATCTACGAAGGGGAATACCTGCTTGGAACGTCGATTGCGCGGCCGCTGATTGCTAAACGTTTGGTCGAGATCGCCAATCTTACCGGCGCCGATGCTATTTCACACGGTGCGACCGGAAAGGGTAATGACCAGGTCCGTTTCGAGCTAGGCGCCTATGCGCTGAAGCCCGGTGTGCACATCATTGCGCCCTGGCGTGAATGGGATTTGCTGTCGCGTGAAAAATTAATGCACTATGCGGAGCAGCACGGAATTGCCGTTGATTTCAATAAAGGCAAGAAATCGCCGTATTCGATGGACGCGAATTTATTGCATATTTCCTATGAAGGTGGTGTATTGGAGGACCCCTGGGCGGAACCGGAGGAGGAAATGTGGCGTTGGACCGTGTCCCCGGAGCAAGCGCCGGACAAGCCGACCTATGTCGAATTGCGCTATCAAATGGGTGATATCGTCGCAATCGATGGTGCGGCGATGACACCAGCCGAAGTGTTGACGAAGTTGAACACGCTTGCGGGCGATAATGGTATCGGCCGACTTGATATTGTCGAGAATCGCTACGTTGGTATGAAGTCTCGCGGCTGTTATGAGACGCCAGGTGGTACGGTTATGCTCAAGGCGCATCGCGCGATTGAATCATTGACACTGGATCGCGAAGTGGCACATCTGAAAGATGAACTGATGCCACGCTATGCAAAACTGGTTTACAACGGTTACTGGTGGAGTCCTGAGCGCGAAATGTTGCAACAAATGATCGATGCCTCGCAGGTTCGAGTTAACGGGGATGTTCGTCTCAAGCTGTATAAAGGCAATGTCGAGGTCGTTGGACGCCGTTCAGATGATTCCTTGTTCGATGAAAACATCGCGACCTTCGAAGATGATGCCGGTGCCTACGATCAGCAGGATGCCGAGGGCTTCATCAAGCTCAACGCCTTGAGACTGCGCATTGCAGCGATTAAGAAGCGTTAAATCCGAAGATGACAGGTTTTTTTGCCGCGAATAACGCAAAGAACGCAAAATATTACCAACCTTTTGTTTGTCCCTCGGTTGAGTGCATAACGCGCTATTTCTCTTCGGCAACTCAGAAAGCAATAAAGCTGCGCCCTTTATCGATTCGCCATAATTTCAGGGTTAACCCGCATTTCTCCGCAGGCGGCGTAGAAATCTGAAAACGTACTGTACCGGAACTTTGGAGCAAAGCTAGGATGATCAAACATACAGTGTGTTATTGATCATTCTAGTTTTGCCAAAGAAAGCAATATCTTGCCAACACTCTCCGCCGCCTGGTGAGAAAGGCGGGCTGGCGAATGATTCGGAATAAAGAGGAAAGGTTTAATTGTTGAGTTTGTCTACCAGCGCCTCGATTTCATGCAAATCATGGCAGCGCATGATCTCTTCTGCCTGATTTTGCAGTTGGCTGAGATTGCTGTTGTTAATGATGTGTTTGATTTCCAGAATGGCATTGGCCTGTATGCTAAAGTACTCGAGCCCCATACCTAGAAGTAGTCGGGTATATCTGGGCTCGCTGGCCATCTCTCCACACATTGATACTGGTATCTTCGCTTTCTTGCCTGCCTCAATGGTGATTCTAATTAATTTCAGTACCGCGGGATGCAGTGGATTGTATAAGTAATTGACTTCGTCATCGATACGGTCGATAGCTAAGGTATACTGAATAAGGTCGTTGGTGCCGATCGAGAGAAAATCCAGGCGATCAGCAAATACATCCGAGGACAATGCGGCTGCGGGGACTTCGATCATCGCGCCGATTTCGATCTGTTCATTGAAGCGAACCTTGCGTTGACGTAATAATTCCTTGGCGTGTTCGATAAGTTCCGATATCTGTTCTAGTTCATCGATACTGGTCATCATCGGTATCATCATTTTCACATCGCCATAAGCCGCCACGCGCATGATGGCGCATAATTGGGGAATAAAATATTCTGGTTCTTTCAGGCATCGCCTGATCGCGCGCAGACCCATGGCGGGGTTGTGTGCCATAGGGCCCTGTCCCATCGCATCCTGGATTTCTTTATCGGCACCTAGGTCGAGTGTGCGGATGGTCAATGGTTTACCCTTGAGGCGAAACAGCGTGCGTTTGTAGGTCTTAAACTGTATCTCCTCGTCTACCAGTTTACTATTTTCCAGAAAAAGCATCTCGGTGCGATAGAGGCCAACGCCCGTATCGTCGAAATGTTTCAGATTGCGGATATCTTCCGGCCGGTCGATGTTACCTTGGATAACAATTGCAACACCATCCTGAGTTATTGCCGGTTTGTTGATGAGTCGATTTAGCTGAGCCTTGCGTTCATGGCTCTGTTGGCGAAGGTTGCGGTAGTGCTTGAGTGAACGTGCGTCTGGATCGCCGATTACGGTACCATAATGCCCATCAATAATCAGTTTTTCAGTCGGGTGGATTAACTGACGTGCATTGTGTACACCGACGATTGCGGGTATACCCAAGTTTCTCGCAAGAATAGCGGTATGCGACATTGGGCCACCAAATTCAGTTACAAATGCAGCGACTTTTTCATGTTGCATCATCAGTGTGTCGGCGGGTGTCAGATCATCCGATATTACGATGCGACCCTTGAGTTTCACTGGCTCGATCGTGGTTTCAGGCTTTTCGCTCAGACAGTGTTGAATTCGTTGTACAACATGGACGACGTCATCCTTGCGCGTTTTAAGATAGGGATCCTCCATTTCGTCAAAGATCTGTACCAAACGGTCGCACTGGATCTGCAGTGCCCATTCAGCGTTGCAGGAAAATTCCTTGATGATCAGCGCTGCTCCCTCGTCGAATGCCGGGTCTTCCAGCATCAGCAAATGTGAATCGATGAAGGCTAAAATATCTTCTGGCGTTTCTCTTGCTATCTTGGTTTTGATCTCATGAAGCTGCTTACTGGCCTCGTTGACGGCCATTCGCAGCCTTGCTATTTCCTTATCATGATACCTCGCGGGAACATTATATTCCGTAGCTTTTGTAGTTGCGCGTACGTAAATGTAGGCATTGCCGATTGCGATGCCTTGAGAAACACCTATACCGTTGAGTAGTATAGTCAAATACTCTGCCTCATATGTATCTGTGCATTATTCATCTTCATCAAAGCGGTCACTAATCAATTGTTCAAGTGCATCGATACTGTTGCTTGCATCACTGCCATTCGCATGAATCGTCACAGTTGAACCTTTGCTTGCAGCCAGCATCATTACCCCCATGATACTCTTTGCGTTTACGCGTCGCGAGTCTTTCTCGATATCGATATCGCTGTTGAAACTTGACGCCAATTTGACAAATTTGGCCGCCGCTCGCGCGTGCATGCCCAGTTTATTAATAATTTCGATGTCGCGACTAACTTCCATCACAAGCTCTGCATTGAAGTGATGCCACGCTTACCGCCATCGATTGCAATGTCCTTTAGTTCGTCAATAGGCAGCAAACGATAATTCATTATACGGATAAGCATTGGCAGGTTAAGGCCGCTAACCAATATGCGGTGTTCATGATTGAGAAATTCTTTTGCAATGTTGCACGGTGTGCTGCCATAACTATCGGTGAGAATCAGCACACCATCATCGGTGGCGAGATTATCCAGTGCCAGGGTAACGAGCGCTGCGATCTGATCCGTGTCTGAGTCCATAGGTATTTCGACGCAGGTGACGTTTTTGAGATCATCGTTCAGGATTGATGCTGTGATGCTCAGCATGTGAATACCGATGTGTTCATGAGTTACCAATAGTAATGCGACGCTCATAATAGTGAGATTATTCGAGTTCTCTGTGGCGTACGGACACGCTCTCGATTGTGTTTGCGAAATCCGCGCATAACCTCTCAGCGATATAAACCGATCTATGCTGACCTCCTGTGCAACCGACAGATATGGTCAGATAGCAACGGTTCTGTTGCTCAAACTTAGGTATCCAGTCATTCAAAAAGTCACGAATGTGATCCAGCATCTGCTCGACTTCCTCACTATTTTGTAGGAATTCGATGACCTTGTAATCACGCCCGGTTAGCTGGCGTAGCTGTGTCTCCCAGTAGGGGTTGGGAAGACAGCGGACATCGAAAACATAATCCGAATCTGTCGGCGTACCGTGTTTGTAACCAAATGACTGAAAAAGTACTGACAAGCCGTTATGCTCGCGTCTGACAACACGCTCTTTAATTAATGAACGTAGTTGATGCACATTTCTGTAGGTGGTGTCGACGTACAAGTCTGACTCGGCTGCGATATCGCTTAGCAGATTACGCTCCACCTCTATGGCTTCTGCCAACGGAAGACCTTTGCGTGTTAGAGGATGTCTTCTGCGGGTATCGCTGAAACGTTTGATAAGGGTAGTGAGTTCAGCCTGCAAATAGATGATCTTTATGTCGATGTTCAGCTCTCGCAGCAGCGCGATGATTTCAGGAAACTTGCGCAGGTCATGTAATTCGCTGCGTGCGTCGATACCGACTGCCATGGAGTCATAGGGTTGAGTGGATCTGTTTATGGTGCGCTCAACGAAGTCGGGTAACAATCCTAACGGTAGATTATCGATGCAATAGAAATCTTCATCCTCGAGCGTGTGCAGAGCGACAGTTTTACCGGAGCCTGAAAGACCGCTGATGATTACCAGTTTCATAAAAATTTATAGCGATGGGTTGTTGATGGCTTGTTGCTGCAGGTTAATAAACTGCTCTGTTGCATCATTTCCGGTGAAACGAAGAATATGATTTCGTACTGCGGCTTCGACCAGTACTTCAAGATTTCGACCGGGTTCTATAGGAATGAGAACCTGAGGTATTTCGATGCCCAGGATAGTCCGTAGGTCTCTGACGCCGCAAAGTCGGTCGAGCTGGGCATACTCCTTCTCGCTAAGCCGTTGGAGATGGACTATAAGCCTCAGGTATTTGTTCCGTTTGAGTGCATTATCGCCATACATTTCACGAATGTTGAGCACACCCAGTCCTCTGACTTCGATAAAATCTTTGAGCGCACCGGGACTTTTGCCATCTAGAATACCTGGCCCTATGCGGGTAAATTCCGGGGCGTCGTCAGCAATCAAGCGATGGCCCCTGGAGATTAACGCGAGCGCGAGTTCGCTTTTGCCGATACTGCTTTGTCCAGTAATCAAGACCCCGGTACCGAGGACCTCCATGAAGACACCGTGTATAACTTCTTTCTTGGAAAATTTGTTATGTAGGTAAAAACGAGCGATTTCAACCACTTTGTTACTCTCAGTCTTGCAGCTGAGTAAGGGTGTGTGATACACGTTGGCGTGATCGATCAGCATATCGGGCACCGGTATGCCGTCAGCCATAATGATTGCCACCGGTTGTACAGAGAAAATCTCACGCAGCATGTCATCGCGGAAATTTACTTCCAGCCCTAGTAGATATTTACATTCGGTTTTACCAATGACCTGGATTAAATTTTTGTGTACCAGGTTGAGATGTCCAATGAGTGTTGCATGCTGACTGGCCTTGACTTGGTGCAAGGGTAGTTTGGGGACTTCCCGACCTGCGATCCATTCAAGTTCGATCTGTTTGGACAGATTTACGATTATGGACTCGGCCGATAGCGGGCCGCTCATGATGCCTGGCTTGTAACTTGCCAGCGCGTGAGTATGTCGTAGAGTTCCTGGGACGTGTTTGCCGATCGTAAACTTGCGCGCAGTGCATCATCACTGAAACAGCTTGCAAGGCCCGAGAGGATTTGCAAGTGCTCATCGGTGTAATGTTCTGGCACCATAAGTGCGAACAGCAGATCAGTGGGATTGTTGTCAGGGCTGTCGAAGTCGATGCCGTGTTTTAGTTTGATGAAGGCGCCGATCGCCTTATCGTTGCCGCTGGCGCGGGCATGCGGTATTGCAACGCCATGACCAAGACAGGTGGATCCAAGTTTCTCTCGTTCGGTCAGATGTTGGAAGATGTCGAAAGAATCTGCAGACGCAGATTCTTTCGACAATAATTCAGCGAGAAACTCAAGAGCTCTTTTTTTGCTTCTGATATCAGCGTCGCATACAATCGAGTTCTTACTGATCAGCGTTCCTAGTTTCATCAGAGTTGGGGAATTTCGCTCTGGCGGTGGTGAAGGTGGTTTTTGAGTTTTTCCTTGTGTTTCTTGACTTGGCGATCCAATTTACCGACCAGAGAGTCGATTGCGGCATACATGTCTGCTTCACTGGCTTCGGCAAAAATGTCGTTACCGCTCATGTGTACCGTAGCCTCTGCCTTGTGATTTAGATTTTCAAGGGTCAGGATGACGTGGGTATTACTGACTTTGTCAAAATGACGTTCCAACTTTTCCATTTTTTCATTCACGTAGTTTCGTAACGACTCTGTGATATCAATATGGTGACCAGTCAGATTAATTTGCATATTTCTCTCCAGAATTAGCCTCAAGTAAGACGTTTTCTCTCATTTGAGGGAGGGATGGACATCGCCTCTCTGTATTTTGCCACAGTTCGGCGAGCAACATTAATGCCTTCCTTGACCAGAAAGGCAGAAATTTTGTTGTCACTCATGGGTTTTCTCGGATTTTCGTTTTCTATTAGTTTCTTCACCATGGCTCGAATAGCGGTAGCCGAACATTCGCCACCGTCGACAGTGCTGACATGACTTGAGAAGAAGAATTTGAACTCAAATACACCCCGGGGAGTGTGCATGTATTTTTGAGTGGTGACGCGGGATATGGTCGATTCATGCATGTCGAGCTCCTCCGCAATGTCACGCAGTACCATGGGCTTCATACCCTCATCACCGTATTCAAGAAATAGACGCTGACGGTCCACAATGGCCTTGCCGACTCGAAGCAGGGTATCACTGCGGCTTTGCAAGCTTTTAAGGAACCAACGCGCTTCTTGCATGCTGTTCCTTAAATAGCTGCTATCTTTGCCGCGGCCTGACTTTTTGACATAGCCGGCATAGAGTGGGTTGATTCTTATACGAGGTGCGGTTTCAGGATTCAACGTGACACGCCATTCCCCATTGATTTTGCGGACATAGATGTCGGGGATAACGTATTCCGCGCGATTTGGCGAGATGTACGATCCTGGCTTTGGATTTAGCGACTGAATAACATTGATCAGCTGTTGCAGTTTTTCCTCGGATAAGCGTGTTGTTTTGAGCAGACGAGCATAGTCACGGCTGCCGAGCTGTTCGAGGTGGTCGCGAATCAGCATGCGAATGTCTGCCAAACCTTCGGTCTTACTGTCAAATTGCTCCAGTTGCAAAAGTAAGCATTCCTTTAAGTTGCGGGAGCCAACACCCAAGGGATCAAAACGTTGGATCAGGTGCAAGACCGCTTCGACTTCGTCGAGTTCGATATCGAGCTCGTCAGCCAGTCCAGCATGAATCTCTTCCAAAGGTTCAGTAAGGTAACCGTCATCATTGATAGCATCGATAATCGCAACACCGATCGCGAAGTCAGTATCACTGGTCGACATGTTTCTGAGTTGCCAGAGTAAATGCTCGGCTAGTGTGTCACCCTCGATGCTCTGGTTTTCGAGGAAATCGTTGCCATTGTCATCGTTACTTTGAGCTGAGTTGCTGATGCCTGCGGTGCTGACATCGTAAGTGTCTTCCCATTCGCTGTCGACTGGCAACTCATCCGGTAATTCCTGATTTTTCTCCATGTTCAATTGCGCATCTTGCTGGGCAAGGTCGGTTTCCGTCTGTTCGCGCTGCTCAGGTTCTACGACCTGGTTGTCCTCCTCCATTTCCAGCATGGGGTTCTCTTCCAGCGTTTGCTGAATTTCCATCTGGAGATCCAAGGTCGATAGCTGCAGCAGACGGATTGCCTGCTGCAGTTGGGGTGTCATCGTTAGATGCTGACCGAGCTTTAGCTGAAGGGATGGTTTCATATCGTGTGTCAGAGCCGGTTATCGTCGGTCCTCGATGTTTGTCCTGATTTTATTCAGGACATTCGGCTCGGACCCAAACTGCACCGGCTGCTTTCCGGATCTCTCTCCTCTGTTATTCGACTGACTCGTGTCTTATTGGCATACCTATACGTATATTTATAGTCGAAAATCGTGGCCAAGATAGACTTCTCGAACCTGATCGTTATTGAGAATCTCTTCGGGATGGCCTTCTGCGATTATTTTACCATCACTGAGTATATAAGCGCGATGGCATATACCCAAAGTTTCACGCACATTATGATCTGTGATTAGAATCCCGATATTGAGACTGATCAAATGTTCAATACTTTTTTGTATATCGATGACCGAGATCGGATCAACGCCGGCAAAAGGCTCATCGAGCAGTATAAAGGCGGGTTTCGATGCCAGTGCACGGGCAATTTCAACCCGCCTGCGTTCGCCGCCGGAGAGACTCATGCCCGTGCTTTCGCGAATGTGCTCAATCTGTAGTTCTTCCAGCAGCATCTGCAGCTGTTCTTCACGCTGCTGTTTGTCATTATTGCGTGCTTCCAGCACGGCCATAATGTTGTCTTCTACGGACAATTTACGGAAAACCGAGGCTTCCTGGGGTAGGTATCCGACGCCGCGTTGCGCACGTGCGTGTAACGGCAAGTGGGTAATATCCTGATCATCGATGAAGATTCGACCTTCGTCCGCTTTGACCAGGCCGACCATCATGTAGAAGCTCGTGGTTTTGCCCGCGCCATTAGGGCCTAACAGGCCAACCACTTCTCCGTTGTTAACCCCGAGCGAGACACCGCTGACCACGGTGCGCGCTTTATAGCGCTTAACCAGGTTTTTGGCATGTAATTCGGGCATGGGTTGTTACTGCTTTTTGATGTTTTCAGGCATGATTGTGATATTGACGCGTTTTTTTGCGTTTTCATCGCCGGCGATAACGACTTCGTTGACGGTGTCGTAAATGATCTGGTCACTTTCCATCACCGATCCTGCTTGCTCCAAGCGCGCCTTTTTAGTCAACACGAGCCGGCTTTTGTTGGCCTGAAATTCCATCTGCTGGCTTTGCGCTTTGATGTAGCTGCCGTCTTCGGCCAGCTGTCGATAGCTCGCAGGTGAACCAGTCACCGTGATATTCTGCAGCACTTTGTTTTGCTTGATCGCGATGACTTTGTCTCCAGTAAGCTCAATGTCGTTCTGGGTTACCAATACATTCCCAGTGTATTCACTGATGCCGGTCTGGAATTCGTACTTCATATGATCGGCCTGAATATTGACCGGTGCTTTGCTATCGCGCTTCGGTCGCAGTTCTGCTGCGGCTGCCATTGTGCTGGCGCTGAACAGAAATAACAAGAGATATATCTTTGTCTTAGTCTTTAACATAGATGCCTTTGACGCCATCGAGTAATTCGAGGTTACCGGTTAAGTTGTTGAACTCCATTCCGTTGGATTTGATTGACATTGATCCCTGGATGATATCGACCTTTTGGTCGGTATCGGCCACTTGTGTTTGGGTATTGAGCCGTAGCTTGCTGGTCGTGAGTTTCAGTGGGGTGATCACGTCTTTCTGCAGCATGACAACATCATCGCGAAGTGTCACCCATATCTTATCATCGTCTATCAAGCCATGTCTGGCAGTGATGACCCATGCCTGATCATCCTTGTTGATGTTGAATACCGGTTGCGTGATTTCGGACTCTCCGGTGTCGTTATAACGTTCCATCAAGTCAGCGCTCAGCGTGTATATGGGTTTTCCATTCTCGTTCATCGAGACCATGGTGAAGTCCCTGATATAGGCATCGACAAAATGCGGATCGGTCTCGATCGGAGGTTCCTCATCTGGCACTTGAAGAACGCTCAATAAACCGATCAGGGCAATGATAACAACCGTAATTAGGGTGAATTGCTGCTTCATTCAGGAATGTACAGATAGGATTCAAGTGCCTGTACTAACAGACCTTTGGCTTCAAGTATTAGTTCACAAACATCGCGCACCGCACCCTGGCCGCCGTTGTTTTGTGTGATCCAATGAGCATGTTTTTTTACATAGGGATGCGCATCCTGAACTGCGATCGCAAACCCAACGCGGGTCATGATGGGCAGATCGACGACATCATCACCAACATAAGCCACCTGTTCGCTAGCGAGGCCAATGTCGGCCATTAAGGCCTGGTAAGCCGGGATTTTGTCACGATAACCCTGGTAGACGCGGGTGATTCCCAGGTCTTTCATACGGTGCTCAACCACGCTTGATTTGCGCCCGGTGATTATCGCGGCAGAAATCCCACCTTCCTGCAACATACGCATACCGTGGCCGTCGAGCGAGTTAAATGCCTTGTACTCCTGACCGTTATCGCCCATGAACAGACTGCCGTCGGTCATGACGCCATCTACATCAAAGATGACGAGTTCTATGTTTTCAGCTTTAACTAATATGTCTTGCATGATCGGCCTGTGAATATTTACGAATGGACTGTGAATGTTGGAATATCTTAGCGGTTATTGGTGGTTGATTATGAATTTCCACTGCTTACACAACGCCAGCTCGAAGCAGATCATGCATATTCAACGCGCCAATTATGTGTTTCTCGCGATCGATCACCAAGGCGCCGTTGATCTTGTGATCCTCCATCAATTTCAACACCTTGGCTGCCAGGTCATGCGCATCTACGGTTTTGCAGTTAGCTGTCATGACTTGGTCGATGCGTGTCTGTTGCAGATCAATATTCTTGTCCAGGGTTCTGCGCAGGTCGCCATCAGTGTATATGCCCAGCACCCGGCCGTCCTTATCGATAATCCCAGTCATGCCCAGGCCCTTGCTACTCATTTCTAGCAGGGCCTCGGAGATGGTGGCGTGAGGCGGGACGATGGGCATATCTTCGCCAGTATGCATGATATCCGATACATGCAGCAACAGACGGCGGCCGAGGCTGCCACCCGGATGCGACAGAGCGAAGTCCTGTTCAGTAAAACCGCGCGCTTCCAGCAAAGCCACTGCGAGTGCGTCCCCCATTACCAGGGCGACCGTCGTGCTCGAAGTCGGCGCCAGCCCCAGTGGGCAGGCTTCGTTGTCGACGCCTACATCCAGGTTGATGGTTGCCTCGGCTGCAAGCGGCGACTTGGCCTTACCCGTCAAGCTGATCAGGGGCACTCCAAGGCGTTTGATGATGGGCACGATCGTCAATATTTCCCCGGTGTTGCCCGAATTTGACAGCGCGATGACGACATCTTTAGGGGTAATCATGCCGAGATCACCATGACTGGCTTCCCCCGGATGGACGAAAAACGCGGGGCTACCGGTGCTCGCCAGGGTAGCTGCGATCTTACCCGCGATATGTCCAGATTTGCCCATGCCGGTGACGACGATCCGGCCTGCACAGCCGAGCATTAACTCGCAGGCGCGCGCAAAGTCGTCATCGATCCTGTGCTTGAGGGCCGCGACCGAAGCGAGCTCGGTTTCGACGACCGCGAGTCCAAGCGTAATGAAATCCGTTTGTGCCATAAAGATCAAACTCAGTGTTATTGCAGCTCAGTAGTGTAGTGAAAACCCTGGTAGCCCACGAAACACGCGAACAGCATGGCGCCCCAGGCTAGAATTCTGGCATACCTGTCCCGGTTCAGGCTGGTCTTCGTGCCCGCAAGCGTGCTCTTCACTCAAACCTTAGCCATTGTGATGCGTTGCGCTCCAGAGCGGCGCCTAACCTGCGCCTGCTCCCGGGATCCAGATGAGAAGGTTACGCGAAAGCGCCGGGGAATAAAATCATAGAATGTGCGATGAATGTGCATCTAACTGATGCATCAAGCGGTGTGAGGGCATAGAATAGCGGCCCAGAAAGAAAACAAATACATTCCAGAGACTTAACTTTACCAAGGGAACTGATTTGAGTGATACAGTGATCAAAATTCGCGGCTTGAAATTCAGTCGTGGTGAGCGCGTGATATTCGCTGGCATCGATATGGATATCCCGCGCAAAGGTGTTACCGCCATTATGGGTCCGAGCGGTACCGGGAAAACAACTTTGCTGAAGCTTATCGGTGGTCAGCTGCGCCCAGATGCCGGCAGCATCGAGGTTGACGGCCAGAATGTGCACGAACTCAAGATCTCTGAGCTGTATACGCTTAGAAAGCGTATGGGTATGTTGTTTCAGTCGGGTGCTTTGCTCACGGATCTGAGCGTGTTCGAGAATGTCGCCTATCCGTTACGTGAGCATACCCGATTGAGCGAGGGCATGATACGCCAGCTGGTGCTGCTGAAATTGAATGCCGTAGGTCTGCGTGGTGCGGCCGAATTATTGCCCTCCGAACTATCGGGTGGTATGGCACGGCGAGTTGCGTTGGCGCGAGCAATATCGCTGGATCCGATGATGATTATGTATGACGAACCCTTCACCGGCCAGGATCCCATCTCGATGGGCGTCTTGGTCAAGTTGATCCGCGAACTCAATGATGTGCTCGATATCTGCAGTATTGTGGTTTCTCACGATGTGCGTGAAACTTTATCGATCGCCGATTATGCCTTCGTTATATCGGATGGTGAAGTTGTCGGACATGGTCATCCGCAGGAGCTAAAAACCAGTAATTCCGAATGGATAAAGCAATTCATCGATGGCCTCGCCGACGGGCCGGTGCCATTTCACTACCCGGCAACGCCGGTATTGGATGATCTAGTTTCAGGTCAATCCCTATCATGAAGCTGATGTTCGACAAATTACAGTCGGTGGGTCATAAAAGCCTGTCGTCCGTACAACGCCTGGGACGTGGTCACCTGTTTCTACTGCAGGTACTGCCGGCGATGCGAGGTATGCTGTTCAGACCCGGGTTGTTGATACGGCAGATGTACTCTGTGGGCGTACTAACCTTGCTGATTATCGTTGTTGCCGGTCTCTTCGTTGGTATGGTGATGGCGCTCCAGGCTTACTACGCATTGGTGGATTTCGGCGCAGAAGACTCTGTCAGCGTCATGCTGGTACTATCCTTGTTACGTGAACTCGGACCGGTCATTACCGCGTTATTATTTGCCGGTAGGGCCGGTTCGGCGCTGACAGCAGAGATCGGCTTGATGAAAGCAACCGAGCAGCTGTCGGGTATGGAGATGATGGCTGTCAATCCGATCGAACGGGTGATAGCACCACGATTTTTAGCGGGATTTTTATCGATGCCGTTGCTTGCCGCCATATTCAGTGCTGTGGGCGTCATGGGCGGTTACCTGGTTGCGGTCGAGTTGCTGGGCTTGGACGCGGGCGCGTTCTGGTCACAGGCAATCGCTAAGGTCGATCTGTATCACGATTTGGGCAATGGCATGATCAAGAGCGCCGTATTCGGCTTTGTCGTCGTCTGGATTGCTGTATTTGAAGGTCATGATTGCGTTCCAACATCTGAAGGCTTGAGCCGGGCGACGACTCGCACCGTTGTGCACAGCTCGCTCGCGGTGCTCGGTCTGGATTTTGTGTTGACAGCCTTGATGTTCAGTGAGTAAACAAGAAGGGCATAACTACCGGCTTTAGCAAACACTGGGGGATGAATGAATACACGCACGATTGAAATAAGCGTTGGACTGTTTGTCGCATTGGGCATGGCGGCGCTGTTTATGTTGGCGATGAAAGTGAGCAATCTGGCCACTTACGGTGGTGGTGAGGGCTATGTTGTGTCAGCTACATTCGAAAATATCGGTGGTCTGAAAGTGCGCTCACCGGTGTCCGCCAGCGGCGTCAGGGTCGGGCAGGTGGTTGCAATCGAGTACGATTCTGACGGTTATGAGGCGCGTGTTTCGATGTCGATTGACCCTCAGTATGATAAATTCCCCACTGATACCGCGGCCAGCATCATGACGTCGGGTCTGCTCGGTGAGCAGTACGTCGGTCTACAGCCCGGTGCTGAGGAGGAATACCTTGTCGATGGCAGTGAGATCGAGTTGACTCAATCAGCCTTGGTTCTGGAACAAATCATTGGTCAGTTCATCTATAACATGGCGGATGAATAAACTCGAATTGGTGGAGGTAAACATGGCAATCGAAAGGTCACAGTGGATGCGCAGATCGATCACTCTGAGCACGCTAGTGCTATTGCTCGTATTGCAGCCGGTTTTCAGCGAACGACTGTTCGCCGCTGATATCGTCGCTCCCGACGTCACGCTAAAGCAGACGTCGGATGAGGTCATCGCCGTTTTAAAAGAGAAACGTGAGGAATTAAAAGAGAATCCAGCCCTCGTGTACGATTTGGTGCACGATTACATACTCCCCCATCTGGACGAGGTCACGATCGCTAAGTTGGCGCTCGGCAAGAATTGGCGTGCGGCAACGCGTGAGCAAAAGCTCGAATTTATTGAGGAATTTCGTGATTTATTAATCCGTACTTACGGCAAGTCCCTGAGTGAATTCAGTGATCAGCAGATCAATTATTTTCCGGTAAAAATGAAACAAGGCGATAAAAAGGTTGTGGTCAAATCGGAGGTGCTGCAACCGGGTGGTCCATCCATTCCGGTTTCCTATCGCATGCGAATCAAGGATGATGCCTGGCTTGTCTACGATCTCAGCATTGACGGTGTCAGTCTGGTTACCAGTTATCGTGGAACCTTTGATCAAGAGGTTCGCAAAGGAGGAATCGACGGTTTGTTGAAATACCTGAAGGACAGGAAGGCGGACAAGGTTACATCTTGAAACAGGCTAGCCTGCATTTCTCACCAGGCGGCGTAGCAAACGGATAAAACATTGGCCCTTTGGAATAGAACGAGGATGATTATAGAGACAGTATGTTATTCCAGCACGCCTATCACGGTTCAGGCTAGTCTTCGTGTCCGTAAGCTTGCTCTTCACTCAAACCGTAGCTATGGCTACGCTTTTCGCTCCAGAGCGGCGCTTGCGAACACGAATCCTGCGCCTGCTCCCGTGATCCTGGTGAGACATGCGGGCTAGTCCCTCGCTTAATCGCCGCCGCGATTGTCTGCCAGCCTCACCCCAAACACCGAAAAATGATCTATAACTATCTACATTAATCCAATTAATCTAATCATAGACTTGCGACTTTTTTTATCCGTTATTGAGGGATGACCATGCTATACCGTTTAGCTGCAGTGACACTTGCCAGCACTTTACTCGTTTCATGTGGTGATGAAAGCCCATTCTCGGATTTCACGACGTCGACCACAACGACGACCACCAGCGGTGGCGGCGGCGGTGCTAGTGACGGTGGTACGGCGACCGGCACGGGTACCGGTGGCGGTAGCGCTACTGTCAGCAGCATTGTGCGCAAGACGCAAATTCCGTTAATCATCCCAGATGGCATGGGAGGTACGGTGAGCGCCTTTTTTGAGTCATTTGATATGGGCAACAGCGATGAATCCATTTCCTATATCCTAGGCGATTTAACCAACACGGAGCATGTTTTCAGACCCGATGCCAGCGGGCCGGTTGAACTCTATTCACGACCGTCACCTGAAATCATCGTCACGACCACCGCCGGCAATGGTAACAAGATACTGTCACACACTGGTGTCAGAGACGTTATCGACTATTCGAACGGTAACACGCAGGCTATTGGCGTGGCCCTGGGCGAGAATGTCGACACTATCAGCGACGCCGGTGATATCGTCGCATTTACGTCGAATGCTAACCTGACCTTTGCCAACCCCTCCGGTGTCAATCAGCTGTTCACGCTGTCGACTGATGGTGCCGATACCTACAATCAAATAACGACGTTCACGGTCAACCACGCGATAGAAACGGTCGTCCTTTCCGGTGATGGGCGTCGAATATTTTTCAGCTCAGATGACGATGTGCTCCTGGATGGTGGCAACGCTGATGGGTCATACGAAGTCTTCTCGATCAACTCTGATGGCACCGGTCTCGCTCGATTGTCTGATTTGAATTCGGGGCGGGTTAAGATAACTCGTTCCAGTTCCGACGGCAGTATCCTCGCGCTCGAGATCATGGATCTCAACGGGATCGTTGGGAAATGGCTCCAAGCCTTTAACACGGCGACCGAAGCGCTATCTGAGATCGCGACCACGCTCCCCGGTGGTGATATCGACTACGACATGTCAGCCGATGGCAGCAGAGCGGCGTACCTTCGTGCCGGCGCCATCGCCGGCACGTCGGTGATCTATGTTGTCAACACCGACGGCTCCTTGACAACCGATGTGTTGACCGAAAGCGGGACGATACGCGACCTGCACCTGAATACCGATGGTAGCCAAATTAGCTTCTACAGCAATGTCGTATTCGATACGCCGATTGGCGCTGACGAGCAAAGCATACAGGTCTATACCATGACCTTGCTGTAGGTCGTTTGCTCTGATGGTGTGAGATACGCACGTGCTATACGTGCCACCCTGGGATCATCAGGCGCAGTAGCATGCTGACCACGGCTTAAAGCGATAGCGCTCCTATAATCCTAATCCTAATCCTTCATGCAACCTCCGGATTAGCAGCACGCGGACTCCGGGCACCGCGACCTGCCATACTGGTATTTGCGTCATGACTGCTTGTACTGCTGCAACACGGCAGCGAACTTTTCCGCAAACATGTAAAATCAACGATCGCGTATTTGCGTTATTGAACGGCGTGGATGATTCGCCGTTCGTCATTACAAAGCTCACTAAAAACTGTAAAACCGTGTCCGACTTACTCACACTGCCACTGCCAATATCACCTTACGAATCTACAAGCTGGTGCCGCCTGTACGGCAGTTCACTGGCGCTGGCCACGGTCGAGGCGGCAAAAAGCCACGACGCCGGCCCAGTAGTGCTGGTGGTGGATGATCTCGCCCATGCCCATCAACTGAACGCGGAAATCACCTTTTACAGCAGCGAGCAACACCCAATCCTGCACTTGCCTGACTGGGAGACGCTACCCTACGACGTGTTCTCACCGCTCCAGGACATCATTTCCGAGCGTCTGAAAACGCTGCATGCCCTGCCGCGTATTCGCTCTGGCACGATTCTGATTCTGCCGGTCAATGCGTTGCTGCAAAAACTGACGCCGCGCGACTACATCGAGCAAAACGTGCTGATGCTGCGCATCGGCGATACCCTGGATATCGAATCCTTCCGGCGTCAACTCGAAGCCAGTGGCTACGCCAATGTCTCACAGGTGATGGAACACGGTGAATTCGCGGTCAGGGGTTCGATCGTCGACCTCTACCCTGCCGGCAGCCACCTGCCCTACCGCATCGACTTGTTCGATGATGAGATTGAATCTATTCGTAGCTTCAATCCGTCGGACCAGCGCACACTGGAGAAGACCGACCGTATCGAACTGCTGCCAGCACGCGAGTTTCCAACGGATAAGGAGGCGATCCGGCAATTCCGCGAGCGTTACCGTGAACGCATCGCCGGCGACCCGCTGATCAGCCAGATCTACAACAACGTCAGTGACGGCCTGATACCTGCCGGTATCGAATATTATTTGCCGCTGTATTTTGACCAAATGGATTGCGTATTCGACTACCTACCGAAAAACACCTTGTTCGTTCTTCCGCAACAGCTCGATGCAGATATCGACGATATCTGGCAGAATCTGGCGGAACGCTTTGAACAACGGCGGCACGATGTTGAACGCCCGATACTGCCACCGGAGACGCTGTTTCTGCAAGCCGACGAAGTCAACCGACGTCTCAACCCGCTGATGAAAGTCGTGACCTCGGTGCACAAAAGTACCGTCGCGAGCAACAATCTCGAAATCGCTTCGCCGCCCGAGCTGTTGCTGCAGACGCAGGCACAACAGCCGGCGAAAAACTTTGTCGATTACCTGAATAGCTATCCGGGACGCCTGTTGTTGGTGGCGGAAACCGCCGGGCGCCGCGAAGCCTTGAACGATTTGCTGCGCGACCATCACCTGCACGCCCACCCCTGTGCGAACTGGCAGGATTTTTTACACAGCGCTGAACAGCTCTGCATCACCGTTGCGGAAATCGGTCACGGTCTATTGCTGCAGCATCCCGCGATCAGCGTCATCACCGAACCGCAAATCTTCGGCCAACGGGTATCGCAACAACGCCGGCGCAAACGCGCGACGCTCGATTCCGATGCGGTGATCCGCAACTTGACCGATCTGCACACCGGCTCGCCTGTGGTACACATCGATTATGGCATTGGGCGCTATCTCGGTTTGCAACAGCTCGACGGCAGCAACGCCATGCAGGCCGAGTACCTGACCATCGAATACGCCGGCGGCGACAAGCTCTACGTGCCGGTGACGTCGCTGCATTTGATCAGTCGTTACACCGGTGCCTCCGAAGAGACTGCACCGCTGCACCGCCTCGGCAGCGACCAGTGGCAGCGTGCCAAGAAGAAAGCGGCTCAAAAAGCAGCGGATGTCGCCGCGGAACTGCTCGATGTCCACGCCCGGCGTGCTGCCACCTCCGGCCACAGCTACGATATTGGCCAGGATGAATACGCCGGCTTCGTATCGGCTTTCCCGTTCGAGGAAACACCTGACCAGGAAAATGCGATCAGCAATGTCATCGACGACCTGTCGACGCCGCAGCCAATGGATCGCGTGGTTTGCGGTGACGTCGGTTTCGGTAAGACCGAAGTAGCCATGCGCGCGGCCTTCATCGTCGCCAACAGCGGCAAGCAGGTCGCTATCCTGGTGCCGACGACGTTGCTGGCGCAACAACATTACCAGAACTTCAAGGACCGTTTCGCCGACTGGCCGATACACGTCGAGTGCCTGTCACGCTTTAATACCAAAAAGCGGCAGGACGACATCATCGCTCAGCTCAAGAGCGGCAAGCTTGATATCGTTATTGGCACCCATAAGTTACTGCAACGCGGTATCGAATTCGACAACCTCGGCCTGATCATCGTCGATGAAGAACACCGCTTCGGCGTGCGCCACAAGGAGAAACTGAAATCAATGCGTGCCGAGGTCGACATCCTGACCTTAACGGCGACGCCGATTCCGCGAACACTGAATATGTCACTCGCCGGGGTGCGTGACCTGTCGATCATCGCCACGCCGCCGCTGCAGCGGCATTCGATCAATACCTTCATCACCGAATGGAACGACGCGTTGATCACCGAAGCCTGTCTGCGCGAAATCAAGCGCGGCGGCCAGATCTACTTCCTGCACAATGAAGTCAAAACCATCGAGAAAATCGCTGACGACGTCAGAGCGCTCGTACCCGTTGCCCGCGTCGAGGTCGCTCATGGGCAGATGCCGGAGAAGCGGCTCGAGCAAGTGATGCTGGACTTCTATCACCAGCGTTTCAATATCCTGGTGTGCACCACCATCATCGAAAGTGGCATCGATGTGCCCACGGCGAACACGATCATCATCAACCGTGCCGACAAACTTGGTTTGGCGCAGTTACATCAGATCCGTGGCCGCGTTGGCCGCTCGCATCACCGTGCTTACGCCTACATGGTTGCACCACCGGTGTCGGTACTGACTCAAGACGCAAAGAAACGACTCGATGCGATCGAATCGCTGGAAGACCTTGGTGTTGGCTTTACCCTGGCCACCCACGACCTCGAGATACGCGGTGCCGGTGAGTTACTCGGTGAGAACCAGAGCGGTCAGATCTCGGAAATCGGTTTCAGTCTGTACACCGAAATTCTGGAGAAAGCGGTCAACGCGTTGAAGGCCGGCGAAATACCCAATCCGGACGCACCACTCGATGCTGGAATCGAAATCGACCTCGGCATCCCCGCAGTGATCCCGGATGATTATGTCTACGACGTGCACCTGCGCCTGATCCTGTACAAACGCATCGCCAGCGCCAAATCCAGTATTGAGCTGGACGAACTCAAGGTCGAATTCATCGACCGTTTCGGCCTGTTGCCGGATGCGACCAGGAATCTGTTCGAGATCACCGAACTGCGGTTGCTGGCCGAACAGATCGGTCTGGAAAAAATCGACGCCAACGACAGCGGTGCCCGGCTACTGTTCAGCGAAAAACCGAACATCAATCCGGCCAAACTGATCGAGCTGATTCAGACGTCACCGAAATTGTACAGGTTCAACGGTGCCGATGTACTCAATTTCACCAAAGAACTGCAGCAGGATGCAACGCGTATTCAAGAGATTACGGATGTGCTTCACACGCTGAGCGAGCAAAAAGCAGCTTGATCAGCGCTGTCCGCTATTCTCGGCATCTGTTGGCGTAACCACGGTCTGCGCACGAGCGATCTGCTCGTACTTCAGATCCTGGGCGTCGTACATCGCTCTGAACGCCTTCACCTGGTCCAGTTGATCGTAACTGTAAAGATCCTGCAGGAAGGCGTATTCGATAGTTTGATAATTCAAAGACACGCTGATGGTCAAATCACCGGTAGCGCCTACCGGGAAGCGATAAGTGATTTCATCACTGCCTCGATTGAAGTCCGTATCTTTGAAAGCCAATCCCTTGACCGCGACGTCGCCCGGCACTTCGAACTTATCAAAACCTTTGGGCGTCAGACGATTATCCTTAATATAGTAGGCAGAACGCAGCAAGGTATAGGTGATGTTACCGTCGGTGTCGCTAACGACTGGCTCGTAGATCTGCACCTGATCAGCTGCGCTAATCACCTCGTAATGCGGCTCATAGGCGGTTGGCTCCGCATCGCCGTCGGCACCATCAATAGCACCCTCAGCATTGATGCTTCCCGATTCGAATACTACATTGCCGGCGCTGTCGGTCACCTTGAAATGGATCCACATGCGACGTGACGGATAGGAGGTTGGTAGTTTATGGCCGGATTCGTTCTGTACTTTGAGCCTCGCCTCCAACATACCATTCGTGACCGCGGCCGACACGATGTCAATCGTCGCTGCGCTTTGTAGCATCGCCCGGGCACGCGCGATGGCCAGGTCCATATTCGGACTGATCACATCCAGATCGGCTGCGTTGTCCCGCAACAGCGTCAACATCGTGGTATTGGCGCCGACGAAGTGATGCCTGGCGAAATCCGCTCTTGCACCCAACCACCACGGCCGACTCGAGATTCTTGCAGTTGTTTTCGGCATGTGGCAGTCCTGACAGCTTTGTGGATTGCTACCGGCGTCATCAAAAATAGAGTTTTCCCACTCAG
>JABDQW010000155.1 GCA_013042055.1 Gammaproteobacteria bacterium
ATCCCGACCGCGTGCTGCACGTCGATCCCTACGCGGCGATCGCCGAGAAAAACCTGAAGATCATGGGTACCATCGACTCGCGCCGTATCGATCGGCCCGGCATCATCCGCACGCTGCGCAACAAGGAGGTGCAGAGGATGTGGGATGTGGTCGCCACGCACGAATTCCCGATGTCGGAAGCGGAACAGGCCTTCAAGATCTCGGCGTCGCAACGCTGCGGCAAGATCCTGCTGTACCCGCACGGTCTTCCAAACGCAAAAGGAGGAGGCTGATGACTGAAGTTTCTCAAGCGAACGTGCCGGCCGCAGGATGGCGGCTCAAGCTCGGTGTTGCCCTGTTTGGTCTCAGCATATTGTTACCCGTAATCGGGGTGCCGCTGGTTGCGGCAATCGGCCTGTCGGCCACGACCGTGGCCACGGTCTCGGGGGTGCTGCTCGCGGGTGCCGAAGTGCTCGGGATCGCTGCCGTGGCCGTTATGGGCAAGAGCGGTTACGCTTTTATCAAGAACCGTATCTTCGGCTTCCTCAAGCAATACGGGCCACCGGCCGAGGTCAGCCGCACCCGTTACACCATTGGCCTGGTGATGTTCGCTGTGCCCATTGTTTTCGGCTGGGTCGCGCCGTATGCGTCAGGTCTAATCCCTGGTTACGCCGGAAACGAGTTCACCTATGCCATTGTCGGCGACCTGCTGTTGCTCACCAGCCTGTTCGTTCTGGGCGGAGACTTCTGGGACAAGCTGCGCGCGCTTTTTATCCACGGGGCACAGGCGGCGTTTCCGAAAACGACCGGATGATGGGATGGGGACGCCATGCAACCCATAACGAAGTAAATAACCGTCAAAACCACAAGCGACTAATCTGTAAATTCATCGAAGACAAGGGGGCCGCAGAGGATGTCATCTTCACTGATTCACGGTAAGTACATCATTGGCCGGGTCATCGACAACGACCGGGCAGAGGTCATCGAGAACGGCGCCATCTTCCAGCGTGATGGCAAGATCGTCGAGATTGGCGCATACGAGGATCTTTCCGGCCGTCACCAACCGGACGAAGTTTTGGGTGACGGCAGTCATGTCGTCGTGCCTGGTTTTGTCAATGCACATCATCACGTTGGTGTGACGCCCGTTCAACTCGGTTGTCCTGACTCGCCACTCGAGCTCTGGATTCCTCACCGACTGGCGGCGCGTAGTGTCGATCCCTATCTGGACACACTCTACTCGGCGTTTGAGATGATCGAGTCGGGTGTGACGACAGTCCAGCACCTTAACACGCACTGTTTTGGACCTGTCGAGCCGTGTGCAAAAAATGCGGAGGCGATTTTGCGTGCGTATCGCGACATCGGCATGCGCGTGTCTTTCTCCTTTCTGATCCATGACCAAAACCACCTCGTGTACGAGGCGGATGACGAGTTTGTCAAGCGACTACCGGATGAGCTGGGACGTCGCATGAGCGAGTTCTTAGCCACACTGCATATCACAGCCGAGGATCAGCTACAGCTGTTCGAAGATATGCATGCCCGTTACAGTGGCGATCCCTTCACGCGCATCCAGCTCGCGCCGGCGAATCTTCACTGGAATTCCGATTCGCTGCTTGAAAAGTTCGCCGAATACAGTGAGCGCTTCGACGTTCCCATGCACATGCACTTGGTCGAAACCGCCTACCAGAAGGAGTACGCGCGGCGGCGCACAGACTCGACCGCGGTGCAGCACCTGCACAAGTTCGATTTGCTAGGCGGTAAGATGACGCTTGGTCACGGCGTATGGTTGACGGATACGGATATGGATTTGATCGCCGAAACCGGCACGAACGTGTGCCATTGCCCAAGCTCGAACTTGCGCCTTCGCAGTGGTATAGCGCCGGTCAATCAATTAGCTGAACGCGGTATTAGAATCGCGATCGGTATCGACGAAGCGGGTATCAATGACGATCGCGACATGCTCCAGGAAATGCGTCTGGCGCTCAACCTGCATCGACGTGAGCCGGGACACGACACTGTCGTCCCGACTCATTGCCAGCTCCTTCGCATGGCAACGGAGAACAGCGCGATGACCACGCCCTTCGGTGCCGAGATTGGTGTACTGGAACCGGGGCGAGCCGCCGATATGACCCTGATGCGCTGGGAGCAGATTGCCGCGCCTTATCTCGATGCCGAAGTGCCCGTTGTCAGAGCTTTGTTACACCGGGCAAAAACGTCTTGTGTCGACACCGTCATTGTCGGTGGGAAGCCGGTTTATCGGGACGGTCGGTTCACGCGAGTCGACAAGGAAGCAGTTCTCGAGGAGCTCGCGGCCTCCCTGAGCGGTCCCCGTACATCAGTAGAGGAACAGCGCCGCCAGATCGCCCGGGATGTCTACGGTCACGTCGAAGCTTTCTATCGCGACTATTTGGGATAAAGGTGTAAGTCGCTACGTAGTAAGATTGCTACTACACTCGAATGTCCGCAGCAGCCACCGGTTGCTATATTTCATCCAAAGCTAATATTACAATTTCGTAACAGGCCGCTTTTGCAACCTCAAGTGCACTTGACCTCCTTTCTTTATTGACTAGAACGCCTCACAATAATAGTCAATATGATACTTGACCCCTTGTAGCCCCGCATGACCACGTCAGCCTCACACCCGAAGACTACTGCCGCGGCGACTGGCGAATCCGGCCAGTCCGAGGATGCCCGTGGGGCCGGTTACGTCGGCATGTTCCGAACTGCGGTCAGAGACATCCTCGGCGGGCTTGCCGGTACCGGCGTCGCCTTGCCTCAGTCCATGGCTCTCGGTGTTGCCTTGTTTGTCAGCATGGGCCTAGAGCCCTCCGCGGGGGCGCTGGCGGGGCTGCTGGGGGCCACCGCCCTGTCGCTCACATCAGGTATCGCAGGCGCCACCGCCGGCATGATCAGCGCACCGAACGGTCCGGTGATCATGCTGCTCACCACCAGTCTGACCACCGTGGTGGCGGCCGGTGTGACCGGTGACGGTCTGTTGCTCGCCCTTATCGCAATTCTGTTGCTGACAGGGTTGCTCCAGTTCCTTCTGGGGATCTCCGGCGGCGGACAACTGATCAAGTTCATCCCGTACCCGGCTGTCGCTGGCCTCGTTACGGGGATCGGACTACTGATGGTCCTGTCCTAGGTAAATCAACTTTCAGGCACAGAGGCAGCCGAACTGGGCCCCGCATGGGTAGCGGTACCCGGTCTGGTCGCACTGGCGACCATCGCTGGCATCAAGCTCCTGCCGCGGCTGGTTCCGGCCATACCGGGCATCATCAGCGGCCTGCTGGTCGGCATCGGCCTTTACCACCTGGTTCTGCTCCTGGCACCCGGGGCCGTGCCCGCGACCTGGGTCGTTGGCGAAATTCCCAGCCTCGACCCATCACGGTTTCATATCGACTTCTCCGCCGCCGGCAGCCTGCCCTGGAAAACCATCGTAGTGACGGCAATGACACTGGCAGTTGTCGCCTCAGTGGACTGCCTGCTGACGGCGGTCGTCGCCGATGAAGCCACAGGGGAACGGCACGACGCGCGCCGGGAACTGGCGGCACAGGGTATCGGCCAGGCCCTGGCGGGCCTCCTCGGTGGCGTCGGCGGGGGTGGCACGAAGGGTGCAACCCTGGTTGCCGTAAAGACAGGCGGCCGCCGCTGGGCGGCGCTCGCCTCCAGCGTCAGCTTCCTCGTGCTCATCCTGTTCCTTGGACCGGTGGGTCCGATCCTGCCCATCAGCGTTCTCGCCGGGGTGGTCATCTTCGTGGGCCTTGGCATGGTCGAGTGGAACATTGTCCACTGGCTTCGCCACCCCCAAACCCGTCTCGATGGCACCGTAGCCCTGCTGGTCATCGTCACCACTCTGGGCTTTGGTCTTATGGACGGTGTCGCGGTCGGTGTGCTGGGCTCGGTTGCCCTATTTCTGCAACGTATGGTAAACGCCCCCGTCATACACAACCGCACCACGGGAAAATACCACCGGTCCCTGCAGTTCCGAACCGAGAAGGAAAGCGAACTGTTGGAGACTCACGGCGACCGTATCGTTTACGTCGAACTGCGAGGATACCTGTTCTTCGGCACCGCCGACCGCCTGTTCACGGAAATGCTCCCGGACCTGGATCAACCGGCCTGGGTGATCATCAATATGCGGCGTGTCCAGTACGTGGATATATCCGGCCTGCAGCTTTTCCGGCAGATGATCAAACGGCTGCACTCCCATGGGGGTCACATGCTGTACAGCAACGTGCGCAAGAGCGCGGTTACCAAACGGAAGATGCACAAGCTCCTGCTCTGGTTGGGTGAGGAACCCGACCTGCCCAAGGTTAAGACCTTCAAGAGTACCGACGCAGCACTGGAGTATGCGGAAAACGAACTTCTGGCCGAGTTGGGGCATGCACCGGCAACCGCCGAACAGCGCGTGGAAGCCGACGACAACGACATTCTCCGCCATCTCAAGCCAAAGACGCGCGAGGCACTGATGAGCGTCATGCGCCCTTTGTCACTGAAGCGGAAAAAGTCTGTGTTCAACTACGGCGAGCACGGGGATGCGTTCTACCTGGTTCTGAAAGGTGAGGTGGAACTGCGCCTCCCGACCCGCGTCTATCATTACAAACGCCTTGGCAAACGTAAGCCGGGATCGTACTTTGGCGAGATCGGTTTCCTCAAGCCCGGACCCCGGGCAGCAACGGCATTCGTGACTCAGGACGTGGAACTGCTGGTCCTCGACCGCGCGGCGATAGATTCCCTGGCCGAGAAGCGGCAGCGGGAAGTCGGGTTGACCGTCCTCTACGAACTCGGCACATCCCTGGCTGAACAGCTGCGACAGACCAATTCAGAACTACGACGGCTAGAGCGCTGGTAACGCAACCGCCTTTTGCGGCGAGCTTAACGCTTTTTCGTCTCCAACTGCAGTGACGAATCAGTACTTGCCCAAAAGATATGGGGTCAAAAGATACGGTCAAGTATCATATCCACTTTTAAGAACGCTTTCGGAACCTCAAGTGCACTTGACCTCCTTTCTTTATTGACTAGAACGCCTCGAAATAATAGTCAATATGATACTTGACCCCTTTCTTTTCTTTCCTTCTTTACCCCTTAACTCTATTATTCCCTATGGTTTATGTCACTGTTTATTCTTGGGTGACTGGCGCGCTTCCATTTAAGTGACATCAGCGGAAAGGGACTCGAGCGCGAAATTCATGGCTTGTGAATCGCGAAGAAATCGGCGCGCGGGTAAACATAACCCAGATAGATACTGGACGTAAGTCAGCGGGCGATGCGATCCCTACTCCAGATCCATACAGTTGGCATAGTAGGTTACCGTTGCAGGCCAGTCGGAGAAAATGCCGATAATGCCGACATCCTTCGCAAGTACATCCAGTACTTCGAGCATGTCACCGTCATTGTTGATCACATCGGTTACCGTCTGGTAATACCAACCGCCCCCATCCTTCAACAAACCGGAACGCTCGATCGTCCAGGTAATGATATCGAGCCCAGCTCGCTGGGCACGCCTGGCATAAATAGAAGGCACGATTTCGCCATAGCGATTCACCTTCAGCAGCATCCACATTGGCGGCGCGAGGATTTCCACGCCCATATCGACCAGCTCTTCCATCGACGGCTCCCAGGTGTAAGGCTTGGTGTGATCAAACGCCGGGTTTTCATAACGCCCATCGAGGTAGACGGCCTGCTCGCCAAATTTCGGTTCATTGTCGATCCAGTAGCGCAAGTCGCCAAGGTTGAATGACTGTGCCCAGACATGCTCCGCATCGACGCCTGCCTTTTTGTACTCGTCGATCATCTGCTGCGCATAATCCTCTTGGGTATAATCGCCTTCGAACGGCATCGGCACACTCGGACTTTTGAGTTCCGGTGTCATCTTGGCGCCCAGGCTCTTGAACAACTCGATGCTTTCGACGTGGGTCAACAACGTACCCTTACCGGTGTATAGATCGGTACGCCAGCTAGGGGTGGCATCTAGATACTCTTCGACCGTGGTTGCGCCCTTGTTTTCCGCATCCATCTTTCCTGTCAGCGTCTTGAATTCTGCCAGCGTGATATCACTGGTACAGCACTTTGCCGATGCCTCCTGAATCACATTACCCTCTGTATCTAATAACGCCGGTGTGAACGGTTCCAAACACTTTGCCGCGAGGGGCGTAGCGAGGATGTTCGTAGTTGTATGCAGGTCACACTGCGAATGGCGGCAGACCAGTTTGCGGTCCCTAGTGAAAGTCACGTCGCATTCGAGAATACCGGCACCCATCTCCGCCGCGGCCATGTAGGATTCCTTAGTATGTTCAGGGAACTTTAACGCCGCGCCGCGATGGCCGATCGAAAAATCGGATTCGTAAAACGGTCCATGTTCACACTGTTTCAGTGCTTTTTTCAGCTCGCCCTCGTCCATGTCGTTGACCAGATAAAACGGTCGCGGACCCAGCTCTGCCTCGCGCAAGCCATCGCGGTCATCGTCACCATGGTATTTGTTTTGCCAACTAGATCCATTGCCTTTTTTGTAGCCCTTCGACTCATGACCTTTGTCATCGTGATTCTCATAGTTTTCGTCAACATGATGTTTGGCTAAGGCGGCCGTGCTGACAGCGAGCGTAACTAGTGTAAGTGAAAGCACTGTTATAATGAGCTTCATTCAATATCCTCCCCGGAATCGCTTTTATGAACACTGTTGTGAGGAATATGCAGCTATCAACGTGTTACAGCGCTGTGACGCTCCGATAACAATTTGACTAAGAAAATTTGAAGCTGCTGCAAACGACCCTTCCAGTCGATGAACCGTTGGTTTGTCGTACAAAAACGCAAAAGGCTGAAATCCGAAATCCCTGCTGTCCCCGAAATTCCCACACGCGCAGACTTCTAGCCCGACTGTTGCATGAAGGATATGGATCATACGGCCATGCGGGCTGTAGCACTCTTGTACTTGAGTGATGAATTTGACCAGCCACAGGGCCCCCGCGTGCCGGACTGATCAGCATTTCACCTGTTCAGGTCACCCGCCAGTATCGCAGATACGCTGGCGCATGAACTGGCACATAACCTTGGCCTGTGCCATTACAGTTCCGCCAATAGGAACTACTATCCTGTTTCCAACGATTTCGTCAACCTGATGAAGACCGGCAGAAAGGACAATAAGGTGTTTGCCTTCCAGTGGGCCAGAGCCCATAGAACGCTGAAACTGCGCGCTGCCCAAGGAGCAATCTACTAACAGCAGCCGGGATGATTTTGTCATTCATCATAGATCTATCACTTTGCCGGTTTGAGCGCGCCAATCCTCTTGCCGGCGCAGGCAATCGAGCGGTGGCGTTCTACGGTCGATCAACCGATCAATTACTGCCAGGACTTGCGACAGTAAGAAATGGTTCG
>JABDQW010000165.1 GCA_013042055.1 Gammaproteobacteria bacterium
TGGCGCGCGCTCAGTCAGTCGGCTAAGCCAGGCCGACCACGGATCTCGCGAGAGCTCAGAAAGCTCATTGAGCGGATGTGGGAAGCCAATCCGACGTGGGGTTCGCCGAAGATCGTCGCTGAGCTCGCAATGCTTGGAATTGATGTTGCCAAGTCAACAGTAGAAAAGTATCGGCCCAAGCGAGCCGGCCCTCCGTCACCAACGTGGAGAACATTTCTAGACCAGCATGTTCGAGATCTCGTATCGATCGATTTTTTCATTGTTCCAACGGCGACTTTTCGGGTGTTGTTTGTCTTCATTGTGCTTGCCCATGATCGACGTCGAATTGTTCACTTCAACGTCACGGAGCATCTGACAGCGCAGTGGAAGGCTCAGCAGATCGTCGAAGCGTTTCCGTTTGATACTGCTCCGAGTTATCTGATTCGAGACGGTTATGGCATATACGGCGAGCGCGTTACGCGAAGGATTGAAAGTTTGGGTATCGACGAGGTCGTTATGGCACCTGCGTCGCCATGGCAAAACGCCTATGTGGAACGAGTGATTGGCACGCTACGTCGAGAACTTTTCGACCACGTCATAGTGCTCAACGAGCGGCATCTCAAGCGACTTATGTCGTCGTATCTGGATTACTACCATCCGTGGCGAACACACCAGTCTTTGGATAGCGACGCGCCGGACGGTCGTCCCGTACGAGCAGCGGAACCCTGCAACGTTGTTGAATTCCCAGTCGTCCAGGGACTTCACCATGTCTATCTTACAAAGGCCGCATGATTATTCGGGACCGACAGCACATTTGTCGCGATGCTTTTGTACAAGAATATCCAGCACATTGCCATCCTGATCAACTGCACGCCAAAGATAATGATGTTCGCCATTGATGGTGATAAATACCTCCTCAAGGAACCATGTATCACCCAGGTTTCCCTGTCGATGCCGTATTTTATTGGCGTATTCCTGACCAAATTTAAGGCACCATTGGTGAACGGTTTCATAGGTGATAACAATACCCCGAGCAGCAAGGATTTCTTCGACATCACGAAAGCTCAAAGCAAAGCGGAAGTACATCCACACCGCATGGCCGATGATCTCGGCAGGATACCGATAACCTGAATAAGGATTTGGTGTCGTTTTCATTGGATGATTATACTACTTGGCATTCCTACACCGAGGTCAACTTGACAGTACCATTAGAGCATATAAAGGTGAAGAAGTTATAAACAGAATAAATGGCGGTAAGCTTAACTACTACTATCGGGAAGAAGCTTGAGAATAGGCATTTGGTTTTTTGCACCATACGAGGTTAATATACCAGCAACAAATACCGTCATTATTCCAACAGGGATCGTTACATGCTCAATGTACAACATTCCATTGTCAGCCCGGATGCACTTCTTAAAGTAATCCAGAAAAACTATCCTAGCATCGGCGCATCGCGGTGTGAGTTGTTAGAGTTAGGGTGTAACGATAACTACAGAATAAAAGGTAAGCGCAAGGATCTTGCTTTTCGTTTATGTCGATTAAACTGGTGGCAACCGGAGGAATTTGACGAAGAGCTGCGATATTTGGAAATCATGCGGCGCAAAAAGCTGAACGTTTGTAAGCCGGTTCGTTCCTCCAAGAAGCAGCGTTATATCAAGTTGTCAGCTCCCGAAGGGATACGTTATGGTGCCTTGTTTTATTTTATACCGGGGCGCCACTTAGGGTTTAATTTTGGGGCACGTAACCAAAACCTGGTGCAGTTGGGCGATATGACGGCCAGTATGCACAGCATTGCGGATGATATTAAGCAACCAATCCAGAGGTGGACGATCGGTTTTGACAATGCTGTTAAAGAGTTTCTCGATAAAGCACCGATTGTATTGGGTCACCGTGAGAAAGACCTCAATTACCTCCATAAAATTGCCTCGCAACTCGAGGAGGTCATATTTGGTCTGCCGGATAATGCGCTCGATTTTGGCTTATGTCATGGTGATTTTCATCTCCACAATATAATGTTACAACCAGATGGCCAGTTATCTATTTTCGATTTTGATTGGTGTGGATATAGCTGGCGTATTTACGACCTGGCGACTATTTGGTGGTCTTTGACCAGGAAAGAAAACACTGATAAAGCCTGGAAAGCTTTTCTAAGAGGATATAGTCGCCAGCGTAGGCTCTCTAAATATGAGAAAGACCTGCTACCTTGGTTTGTGGTGTTTAGGCATTTTGAGTTCCTTAATTTTCAACTTTCCATGCGTCCTCACATAGGTAGTGCATGGCTGAGTGATAACTACTATGATTTTCATCTTAAGTTCTTTAAGGATTGGATAGATAAACAATTGAACCCATAATAAAATAGAGCAGCTATATATCGATTTCAAGAACCATTTAAGGCAACTAACCGGGAGATAAGACCATGGGTGAAGAGGTTAAAGAAAATCTAAAGCGACAATCAACCTGGGTACGAGGCTTATATATGCTCTTGTTCGCTATTTTTTATAGCGTTGCTGAAATTGTTATGTTTGCAATCGTGATCTTTCAGTTCATCCACAAACTAATTAAGGGAGACACCAATGCACGTTTAATGGAGTTGGGGCAGAGCTTGGCAACCTACATTTACCAGATTATTCAATATTTAACCTTTAATAGTAATTATCAAGTTTATCCATTTGGAGCTTGGCCGAAGGGTGAGCCCAGTGAATTAAAGAAACTGGAAGATTCCTGACATATTTTTCTTGTTATAGATTACCTGATTCTGCTAACCAGCTTTCAAGATCTGCCCAGGCTTTAGGTTTACTTATAAAATAGCATGGTACATGATCACAAGTCATCATTATGGAACCTCTGATCAATTTGCGCTGACAGCTCTAGTAAAAAAATTTTGTGATCACGCCATTGTATAAACCGATAAATTCCTGCTATTAGCAACGAATTATCCGATTCTTTAACCCTTAAACCTGTGCATGGCGAATTGATAGTCAAGCTGCTGTGGTGATAAAGGAATAGCGGATCATTGTCAGAGCTGAGATGTTCCGGAATGCAGTTGGTTGAGAATGCTTCATTGAACATTCGACACAAGGCCACACCATCGACATCACCAGCGTGTACGCCAAAGCCAATGATGCGCCGAGCGAACTGGTCCATGACCACGAGTACCCAGTGGGTGTTGAGTAAAATGGACTCGCACCGAAAAAGGTCAATGCTCCAGAGGCTGTCTTTCTGATGGCCGATAAACGTCAGCCAGGAAGGGCCGTGACCGGAATCGGGTCCTGGTCGGTAGTGCTTTTCAAGTACGCGCCTGACAATATCTTTGTCGATGTCAACGCCAAATGCTTTGTTGATCTCTTGGGCTATTCGGGGACAGCCAAACCGCGTGTTACGCCTTTTCAATTCGACGATGGCATCGATGAGTTCTTGTGAAGGACATTTGGGTCCCGGCTTCCCTTTTTTGCCCGCGGTATACAGCAATCGATATTTGCGTTTCTTGAGCATGTCGTGAAATTTCAAAAGTGTTGATGGCTTGAGAATGACCGTGCTCGCTGAATGTGGCGTGGATTGAGAAATAGCGGCCAGAAGCCAAGTAGTATTCGGTCGATAGGCGTCAGATTGGGTGCACGATGCCGAGATCGATTAATGATCAGGAGTTGCTGTTTCATCAGCAGGCTGTCGGCGACAATCGCTCTGGCCCCGCCTGGTCCAAGCAGTTTGGCGAGTGTGGTCAACAAATGTGCAAGCAGTAATAGCAGGTTCTTCATGGGAGGATAGAGTAGGTAAAGTTGCCCTCGGGAACAAGATTGGTTAAGGGTCGTTGTTCAGGCGATAATTAACAATTCGCCATTGTCAGGATTTCTAGGTGTAAGAGAGCGAGGCTTTAGAACAGCCCGAGCAGGGTGGACAGGAGGGGGAGGGCGATCGTTTTCATGCCGGGACCGGACGACAGCTATGGCAATAATGTCAACGGAGTCGGTAGGTACGATGTGTTTGGTAGCCACCGGGCCACAGGTTGTTCTGCTACATCTCAGATTCCCAACGCATCGACAAACTGTCGCGCCGTAACAATGTGGGTACCACCGATCGTGCCTAAGGCCAGCAAATCTCTTTTGTCCCCAGTTACCAGATACTGTGCCTGACTCGCTTTCGCCATAGCCAGCACGGGATTATCGTCTGGGTCGGGTGATAAATCCACGGTTGGTAATACTTCGAGGACCGTCGCCTGAAGTCGCAGGCCGTTGACGAGGTTGCCGGCCTCTCCCGGCTTAAGAAAACGGCGAAGTTTGGAGTACCGGGAAACACGACGGAATTCGTCAAGCTGCCAATCGGATGTTATCAACTCGAAGCGCTTCTTACGCCAGGCCTGATAGATCAACGCCGGGGGAGTATCCGTGGTGATGAGCGCGGCAATTAGAATCCCGGTATCGAGTACGACACGCATAGGGTCTACTCGCCGGCCAGGGCTTTGTTGATCGCCTCCAGGATCTCGTTCTGGTTATGGGGTTGGTTGCGTTCTTTGACGCTTTCGACAGTGAGTTCGAAAAGGCGCGACTGGACGGCTTCTTCCACAAAGCGCGAAATGTCACCTTTCTTGGTACCTCTCCGGGCTAAAAAAGACCGCAAAGCCCGGTCGGTTTCCTCGGGTACGACAATGGACCAGCGGATATTGCTCATTAGCTTTTCCTGTCTCCAGTTGAATGTATATGAGTATATGTGTTTATACGTAAAAAGTATACTTCGATATACGGGATCACAATGCCGTTATTTTCCTGCTGAGCTTCAAGTACTGCTAAGAGGCATGCACGTAGATAAGTGCGCCATGCGTAGGTGTTCACCTGATATGTCATGATCGCCTCTACAGCACTAACAGCTTTCCATTGTCAGCGCTGTTATTTGTGCAAACTTGTCCGTAACTTTTTGATAGTAGGTTACAGAATGTGCAGTAATTGACAGGATGGATTAAGAAAGAAATATCAATGAAATCAATAGAATAGTTTCACTAAGAGCACATATCTGGGGGTGTGGTGGTCACAGGTTCAAATCCTGTCGTCCCGACCAAAAAATCCTATTCTAATCAAATGCTTATGCGTTATGTATAAGCATCTTAGAATATTCATTTCCAAAACTTACCCAAAACTCGGTTCCTTTTCGAGTGTCGAAATCAGCATTTCCGAATGGGATCGCTGATTCTAATCTTTACAATTTCAGCGCCGCCTCAGCCATCTGCCAATCTATAGAGCCGTCTTCCAGATAGTGTGCCGTCATTGCCTGGTCGGTGTGTTCCATCAGGGCCTGGATGAATTCTTTCGAGTGGCCCTGTTCTTCCAGCAGCCGGCCGCCGAGCGATCGTATTTCGTGGAATGTGGGCGGGTTCATGCCGGCAGTAGGTTCGATGCCGGCCTTCTCGCGCAGTTTGGCGGGTACTGTCAACTTGGCGCCAAATCGGTCAGACTGTACGCATGGAAGATGATAAGCAGTTATACCACGGATACCGATTTCCGCCAGCCATCTTGGTGCAGAAACGCCGGAACAAGACGGCAGCTAAACGGTTCTTCCGCAAGCTATTAAAGGTCCAAGGTAAGTCACCATGGCAAATCATTACAGATAAACTGAAGAGCTATTCGGCTGCGCATCGAGAGGTAGTACCTTCGGTTACACACAGCACCGAACAATACGATAATAACCGAGCTGAGGTATCACATGAACCGACTCGCCAACGCGAACGACAGATGCGTCGGTTCAAATCAGCGGGACAGGCTCAGCGCTTTCTTGCAGTGTATGGTGTAGTAGGGAATCTGTTCAGACTGGGCCGGCATTTGACGCGAGCGATTCACTATCGCGAGTTTCGTTCGAGGGCATTTTGTGAATGGCGGGCGGTGACGTGCGCCCAAAACATGGTCTAATAGTAAAAGTATGGAACGGTCGATCGGTTGTGCGGTTTGGATATCGTTAACTTGACAATACCTTCAGCAAAGTCAGACTTGTAATTTCCATGATAGCCACGGTAAAACACTCG
>JABDQW010000011.1 GCA_013042055.1 Gammaproteobacteria bacterium
CAGGTACAGTAAAGTGGTTCGACGCAAGCAAAGGTTTTGGCTTTATCACTCCAGATGATGGAGGTAAAGACCTGTTTGTGCACCATTCTGAAATCCAAAGCGGCGGAGGCTATGCGACGCTCAATGACGGTCAGAAAGTAGAATACGAGGTGGGACAAGGCCAGAAGGGACCGTGTGCAAACAAAGTTGTGCCGCTCTGATTGTTTACTCAGATCTATATTCTTGCGCAGAAACACATAACGGCTGCTTCAACACCGACAGGCGCATAAAACGCGCCTGCCGGATAAGCAAACGTTATACATATTAAAGAATGGATTATCAGCTAGTCATACAGTTTTCTCTTTCAGATGCGTCTGCTGATGATTTCGACCAATTGCTCGTGATCGAAAATGAACTTGATCTTGCTCTAAGATATAAACATCAAGTAGATGGACATGATCTCGGATCGGACGAAATGAATATATTTATAAATACAAATGATCCTACTGAAGCGTTTCGAATATCTAGAGACGTCCTTTCCGAAAAAGAATTAGAAATAGTAACCATTGCTTTAAAAGAATTGGATGGTGAGAAATATTCAGTTCTATATCCTGAGAATTTTGATGATGAATTCAGAATAAAATAGGTATAACAATTCACTCAAGTGTGCACTTCGCGCTTGCCGCTGCAAAAAACGCAGCGCCACTTAGCTCGGGCGTTGAGGCTGTCGGACTCCCCACAAAAACGATAGAATCGCGATAATAAAAACAAGCGTAGGGAGATCAAGGGAAATGGCTCGTTACAAGGATTACAACTACGATCAAATGAGAATGATCCCGGTGTCCTATGCGAAGCAAATCCTGCCGGGCAGCTTCGAACATTCCCTATCGTGGTTAGTCGATGAAGAACTCGATCTGAGTGTGTACGATCAACACTATTGCAACGATGATGGTGGGCGACCGGCTTATGATCCACGCTTGCTGCTGAAGGTGGTGGTGCTGGCTTATTCGAAAGGCATTACCGGCAGCCGCCGTATCGAAAGTCTTTGCCGTGAGAACATTACCTTCATGGCATTGTCGGCGGACCTGCAACCCGATCATAGCACTGTCGCCGACTTCATCTCGCGTTCACCCGAGGCGATCGCCGATCTATTCAGCCAAATTGTGCTGATGTGTGACGAATTGGATTTGATTGGCAAGGACATGTTTGCGATCGACGGTTGCAAGCTACCCTCCAACGCTGCTAAGGAGTGGAGCGGCACCCATGCTGAACTGAACAAGAAGCGGCAGAAGATCGACCGTGCGGTGTGCCGCATGCTACAGCGCCATCGCGAAACGGATAGCGCCGAGTGCCAACCCGAAATCATCGAGAGGGAACGTGAACAGATCAAGAAACTGCGTGCCGCCTCGCGCAAGATTAAGCGTTTTCTCGAATCAGAAAGCGAACGCACCGGTGTCAGTGGCAGTGTAGTTAAGAGCAATATCACCGACAATGAAAGTGCCAAGATGAAAACCAGCCACGGCGTCATCCAGGGCTATACGGGTGTCGCTGCGGTCGATAACAGCTACCAGGTTGTGGTCCATGCAGAAGCATATGGCCAAGGTCAGGAACACGGTTTGATCAAGCCTGTGCTCGAAGGTATCCGCGAGACCTTCAAGGAAAGTGATAACAAGACAAAACGCGCGCTGAAGAAAACCAAAATCACTACCGATGCCGGCTACCACAATGAAACGACGCTGGATTACCTGGAAGACGAAGGGATTGATGCTTACATCGCTGACACTGGCTATCGCGCACGCGACCCCCGTTTCAAAGATCACAAGGCGACGAAAGAACGAAACCGGCGTAAGGCCAAGGCCAGGTTTACGCAGGCCGAATTCAGCATCGACCGGGATAAGCGGACCTGTCGCTGTCCGGCCGGTAACGTGATGTGGCTCAAAGCTAAACGTGCCCGAATCGGCCATCACTGGTTCATACAGTTTCAGGCCTACGAGAGTGACTGCGCCAATTGCGGTATGCGCAAACGCTGCCTGCGAAGTGATCAGCAGAAGACGCCACGTCAGATCAATGTTGCGCTCGACATCACTGCGGAGCGTAAGGCTTCCGTCATCGAGCGCATGAAGCGTAAAATCGATAGCGTGCAAGGCCGCCATATCTACAGTCAGCGATTAGGTACTGTAGAGCCTGTGTTTGGCCATATTAGCGATGCGATCGGGATCAAGCGTTTCAGTCTGAGGACCAAGCGCAAGGTCGATGGGCAATGGAAGTTAATGATGATGTTGCACAATATATTAAAGATCCATCGATATGGTTGGGAAGACAGCTAGAAAGCCAAATGGAACGTGGATGAAGAATCGAATTATCGAACTGAAGTAAACGACGCGACTCACATCCGATTAGTGTGAACCAAACAAAAGCGAAAACGTTGATACAAGAATATTCTCGTCCCAAATGGGTTTTTCGACAGGCTCGTTATAAGCCTTAACCACGACATGGAAAAAATCAGAAACTACGTGCAGCTAACAGAGAAGTTTGGAACTGGCGGGCAGCCATCCGCAGAACAATTCCCGATTATTGCCGAAAACGGATACCGTCATGTTATTAATTTAGGCATGCCTGATCACGCTGATTCGCTTTCAAACGAGGGCGAATTAGTATCCGCTCTGGGTATGAATTACATACACATACCAGTACCTTTCGACATGCCTACGCGAGAACATGTTAGGTTATTCTGTAAGATCTTATACCAGGTTGAAAAAGATAAGGTATTTATACACTGCATAATGAACTATCGTGTTTCAGCGTTTATGTATCACTATTTGAGTAAAATCGATAACCGTGATGAGGCTAGCTCGAGATCATCGATTTTTGAGATATGGAAAATGGAGCCTGCATGGGCGGAGCTAATGTCGTGGTCGATAACCGATATAGGCTTATAGCAAGGCGCTGCAACCGGACGCACCACTCGCTGGGCTCGCGGTGCGCCGCTGAGCGCCGACGTTAGCTGTAATGAGAATCATCGAGAAACCTTATGGGTCATAGCGAAATACATCGATCACATCGCGTAGGGTGGTTACGCGCAGCAGTACTTGGTGCAAATGACGGAATTGTATCTACAGCAAGTCTTATTATTGGTGTTGCAGCTGCGAGTACCGCACATGAAGGCATTCTTCTCGCTGGAGCTGCTGGTTTAGTTGCTGGCGCGATGTCTATGGCTGCTGGTGAATACGTATCGGTTAGCTCTCAGTCAGATACTGAAAATGCCGATCTCGCACTTGAGAAAAAATCGCTAGAACAGGATGTTGAGTTTGAAAAAGAGGAACTCGCAAAAATATACGAACGCAGAGGGCTTGAGTCAGTTCTGGCTAAGCAAGTTGCTGAGCAGCTAATGGCTCACGATGCCCTTGGAGCACATGCCAGAGATGAAATAGGAATCTCGGAGAGTGTTAGCGCCCAGCCCGTTCAAGCGGCGTTCTCTTCGGCAGGCACCTTTACAGTCGGTGCCGCACTTCCATTGGTGGTGGCATGGGTTGTACCAGGTAACCAACTTATACCTGTTGTCACAGTGTTCTCTCTGATTTTTCTCGCCCTTCTTGGTGGTATTGCAGCGCGCGCAGGCGGCGCGTCAATTACTGTAGGTGCCATCAGAGTTACTTTCTGGGGTGCGCTTGCAATGGCACTAACAGCAGGTGTAGGTCGAATATTTGGTGTGATTGCATAATGTTGCGTTTACATACGTTGCCCATGTTTTTAGGCACAGCTAACAATTGGGTCAGGTTGAACGCCAAAAAGCGGCGCAACTGAACTTTGACGTTATGGGTTTGGAATATACAGTGACACATCCATGTGCTTGTGAAGTATACGAACGATCTCAATTTTGCATGTGGTACCAGCTTTATAAAATATCACGTGGCTACCTTGTGGGAATTTTCTGTACCCCTCTTTAATGTAGTCACATTCTTTACCGGCTAATGGAGTATCAGCGAGAAGATGAAAGGCATCATCAATTTGTTTAAGGTAATGGTTACGCTGCTCTCGCCCCCATCGCCTTTCGGTAAATTTCGCTATTTGTCTCAGGTCGTTTTTGGCTTTAGTCGTTAACTGAAAGGGCTTCATTAATGATTTTCGCTATCCATTTCGGCAATAAATTCCTCATAAGTGTATTCCGTCAGGCCACTTGCCTCACCTTCATCCAGCAAATTTCTCAGCGTTTCAAGCTTGGTCTCAGCATCTTCCAGCATTCGCAAGCCAGCCCTCACAACCTCGCTGGCGGAGCCAAATCGGCCTGTCTCAAGCTGCCTGGCTATAAATTCATCAAAGTGATTCCCAAGGGTAATACTCGTATTCTTAGCCATATGCCTCACCTCTTAATACCAACATATACCCAATTATGGTATAAATCCCATAACAAGTCAATCTAGTACGCCCGCAAAGCACGCGGGCTGGACGCTACGCAAAAGACGCGAAGCGCCACTTATTGCAAGCGTTAGCGGAAATCAAGAAAGATGACAATATGCACACATTTGTGCTATCCTTTTTGAATGAAAATCTACAATTGGAATGCGGAGAAAAACGAAGTTTTAATCGTTGATCGAGGAATATCCTTCGAGGAGGTAGTTTTCTACATTGAAAACGGTGGCCTACTTGATGAAATAGCACACCCTAATAGCGAAGAGTATTCTCATCAACGAATCTTCGTTATAGCAATCGAAAGTTACGTTTATCTCGTTCCATTTGTCGAAACTGGAGACGAAATATTTCTCAAGACGATTATTCCAAGTAGGAAATTCACAAAGATTTATCTTGGAGATGAAGAATGAAAAACGTGAAATTAAGCAAAGAGGAGAAACAACTTCTTAAAGCTGTCGAAGCAGGTGAATTTGAGTCTGTCCTTACTAAAAAACGCCGGGCTGAACTGGTCACTGCGGCAAAGGATACTGTGCGAAAGGACAAGAGAATAAATATCAGAATTTCTAACCGGGATTTGAAGGCTGTCCAGTTAAAAGCCTCAGAGGAAGGTATTCCATACCAAACCTTGGTATCAAGTATCATCCACAAGTACATATCAGGCTCACTAAAAGATATTTCCGCTAACAAGCGGGTCAAGAACGACGCGCAATAAAACGCGCGCGTCTTACCCTTAACGTTAAATTTCTATGAAATGCATATACGAAGCATCCTCTGGTCTAGAGGCGCACATGATCTCAAACCTCCTTCAACAGGAAGAGATCAAATGCCTTGTGGATGGTGAATATCTACAGGGTGGCGCAGGAGAGCTTCAAGCTATGAACATGGTTCGTGTGCTTGTGGATGAATCTGACTATGCGAAAGCGCGAGAAATCCTTAGTACCTGGGAATCGACGCAACTTGAAAACGAAGACAGGCCTACGCCAAAGAATAAATCATCCGGTATTGGAGCGGGTCTAGTTGTTGGTTTGTTAGTTGGTGCCGGCGCTACGTTTATTGCTTATAACTCTCCGGTCCGTCAAGGCGGGGTTGATTATAATAACGATGGGAAGTTACTTGAAAAATGGATGTCACGAGATAATCGAATCATTAGTGCAGAACTTGATCGAAACCTAGATGGAAAAGTGGATGCGATTCATAAATACAATCGCAAGGGCACTATTTACAAAACAGAATTAGACGAAAACTTCGACGGTTTCTTTGAGAGTGTCGTAACTTACGAACGCGGCAATCCTGCTCTACAGGAATCCGACCTCAATAATGATGGAGTAACTGATTATCGAATACACTACACTAATGGGATATTTCATGAAGTGGAAATTATTGGCCCGGACTCAAACAGCCCCAAAAAGATACAATCTTACGACATGAATAAGTTAGTTTCTTCCAAGTTTGATTCTGATGGTGATGGGGTATTTGAAGAGATTCATGAATATGATTATTTTGAGGAAATTAAATATTAAATCTAACAAGTCGCTCAACTAGATTGGCGCACAAATCGCGCCACCAAGTTAACTCAACTGTTAGCCGAGCAGATTATTATGTATTCAAAAGACATAGATTATCTCAATAAAAAGATTTTTATCGATAAAGAACTTCGGCTGACTTTTTCACAAAAAGACTATTGTTCTGCACCTGACGATAATATTCCCGTCTACACGTTCAAAATGACGGACATTAATTCATCGCAGGAGATGGGAGGAATAAATCTACGTGTCGGTATCACCGAAAATATCGAGCTATATAGGGGCAATATAGGATTCACAGTATTTGAGTCTTTTCGAGGTCACCACTACGCGGGAAAAAGTTGCTTGTTGCTCATTCCATTCTTAAAAATATTAGATTTTAGGTCGATTTGGCTTACATGCAATACGGACAATATTGCATCTAAGAAGACCTTGGAATATATTGGAGCGATCTATGTTGATACCACTATGATTGCCGAGGATTCTCCTTATATGGGATTTTATCCTCCTGATGCTCGAAGGAAGTTAAGATGCAGATGGAATTTTAATGATTGAGAACCCTAGACAGGATCGGCTAGCAATGCCATGTATTCGGACATGGATTCCGATGCGCTTCACCCACGCCGATGATGGCTGACGTTAAGTTTACAAACAGTATGAATCAATGATTAATCGCGCAGCAGTAAAACTCAGGTATAAAGAGCCTGCGGTCGCATGGATAAATGAAGCAGATCCGTACAATAATAATACAGAAATAACTATCCAATCCGCCAACGAGGAACAAACGGTTTATCTGATTAAAGATAGAGATGCAGATACTCCAGCAGATGTAGAGAAATGGATCAAGCTTGACTACGATGCACTTTTTGAGTCGGAACTAGATGGCTGGCTTACGGATGAAGAATTGTGGCCAAAAAATCAAAGCCTCAAGCTGTTCCGTGAATGGTTTGATGTAGATTGTTACACTGTAATTGTGGATAACGTTGATTCGCCGATTGAGGACGATGGAACGTAGCAATTACGTTAAATACGCTCCCTTCTGTCGTCAGGCCTCGCTACGGCTCGGCCGTTTATGTGAGCGTTAGGCCTTAGTATGGAAATTACATGAACTGGAACATTGGCGGTTGGTTCGGAGGGCAACTTGGTGCTACGGTGTGGATATTGGTAGCGGGTATACTATCAGCGATTCGCGATTTTCCTATTGGCATGTTTGTGGTCCTTCTGTTCGCAATTCCAAATGTAATCGGCATTGTGCTGTGGCAAAGTCGAGTGTTCTCGTGTTATGTGTCAACCCAAGTGCTCATTGGAGTCTCCGGCATCTGCGGTCTTTTTACAGTTATTGCCGCGGAGAACGCAAACACATGGACGCAAATACAAGCTGGGGGTCAGGTTTCTGCTCAGTCGAGCTACTGGATTATCAGTCTAGTCTATGGCGGCCTCATGCTCATGTTTTACGTAAGCTACGGCCGTGGTAAAAAGGAACCTAAGGCCTAACTGATAAGTGCCAGGACATCGTTTACAGGTTTTTGTGCCACGACATTGTTTACACTTTAACCGGAATCAGGATGTTATTCCCGATTCGAGCTTTTGCTTTAGCGTAATTTGTAATCAAATTCATCCACTTGAAATTGCTCTTGGAAGACTTTGAGCTTTTGCTCTTTAACATTGATAGTGGCCACTACGTACTCGTACTGAAGATCCGGTGATATATCGAGTTGGCAGTTGCTTCGAATAAAGCGCATCAGATGATAGGCCACGGTCTCGGGTTTCTTTTACAGTGTCTCAGGTACCGATTGCTTTGGCGGGAAGCGAAGGGATTTCTTGCTTGCGTGAACCAGCGTTTCCAGTGGCGTCTTGCCATTCGGCTTGCTGTAGCGATAGCGGCTGTTGTGTTTCTGCTCGAAGGCTAAAGCGCCTTGTCTCAGTTCATCTGCTGTCTGCATGGCAACCCGGTCCAGAAACTTCTGTTGGTAGTGGTTATTGAACTGCTCAACCACGCCGTTGCGCCATGGTTCTGATTGCGGGATGAACCAAAGTTCAATTCCATAGTGGAGACATAGCCGCATAAGCGGTCCCATGCCCCGTGGATGGGTGGGGCTCCCGTAGAAGACTATCTCGTTGTCCACCGACCTGGAGATGGTTAGGCATCCCAAGACGGCTCCAGATCGCCCAGAATGCCGTATATATGGCGTTTCCGCTACGACTAAACAAAGGCTGTGTTCCACACCGCCCTGTGCTCAGATCTATGACATTCATACTATAGAACCGTATGGGGACTGCGTTACTCCTGAGATGGCGAGGGCCCACAAAACCAGCTTGGTGTCGAAAGTTTGGAGCCTTTGCGGGCAGATTCGGATACCGGGCACCCATTGGCTCGTAGCGACCCATACGTCGGTGAGTAAGGTCATTGCGGCTTAGGTTACGATTGATGGTCCGAAGGTATGGCAGGGGCCGGATGTTCCGTTCCTCGAGTTTCCATAGGATGGCTTGAGCACCACAAAACAGATCCTGATTGTAGAGACTGAGGCGGGTTATCTTGATGATCTCCTCAACCTCTCTAGCCGTTCTTTGAGGGCTGGTCAGTGGGGATCTGGATCTGTCCCGATACCAGTCAAGATCGTCAAGATCATAGCGATCTAGCCACTTGTATAACCATGGTCGAGTTCGACCAAGAGAGACACAAATGCTTCCAGGGCTTTCCCCATCGAGATACCGCTGAACCGCCCATTGCTGTTCCTGTTCAAGTGTTTTATTTCATGAATGCCTCCGATAAGTTAAGATGCATTCATAATAACGGTTCGAGTGGCTACTGAATTGTTAAGAGCCATGTAAACGATGTCGTGGCACTTATCAGCTAGTAAAAGACGGCTTACTTGAATCTCAAGGTGATTTATCCTATATGAGGTATAGCGAGATTCGTCTCCCATCTAATAATGAAACATAACAAATCATTCAAGTCTGCCCGCACAAGGTGCGGGCTGAGTGCTGCGCATAAAGCGCGCAGCGCCACTTAATTCAGTCGTTAGAGCTATGAAGAAAATTATTCCAGGAACAGATCTTGAATTCGAAATACCACAAGATTGGTGGCTATTTTGCGACATGAACATTTGGAATGTTGGTGACTATAAGTACTATCCGCATAACGGCTCATTAAGAGAAACTAAGTTTGCCAATATTAACCATATTGAACCACCAACAAGAGATAACGGAATCCCAACGTTCAAGAAGTTTGAATTAGTTCCGATTTTACTGGCTTTTACCTCACCTGAGTGTGCTCTGCCGCCTGTAGAAGTAAGTGTATACAATTCAGGGCCATACAAATATTCGGTTACAAAAGGATATCATAGGTATTATGCTTCTCTAGCTGTTGGTTATGCAATGCTGCCAATTGTTGTCACTCGAACGATTGCACTATAAAGCTCTGACAAGTCGCTCGTGTGTGGCGCTCCGCGCTGATGCGCCTCACAGCTCAAATGTTATGTGATCTTCCAACAATTTGAATCCTTAATTGACCTCAAATAAATAGGTGTTTCAAATGTCTTATATTGATGGTTTTGTAGCGGCTGTACCAACAGCAAATAAAGAAAAATATATCGAACACGCGAAGTTGTCGTCAGTAGTATTTAAAGACCATGGGGCGCTAAAAATAACAGAAGCTTGGGGAGA
>JABDQW010000172.1 GCA_013042055.1 Gammaproteobacteria bacterium
AACCCCGGCCACGGGTACCGACTATTTTGTCAGTGCACAGATAGTCGGTAACAACCTGATACTCAAAAGGGACACCGGTGTGCTCGGTTTACGCTGCCTCGACACCAGACTATCAAATACTTATTCATTGATCGTAAACACCAGAATTCCCGTAACCAGAGACTGGCGTATCAACCCGCGCCTGCAATATGATATTCGTAGAAGCTCCGATGGTCGCCAGCAGAACAAAATCAGAGCATTAATCCGAACGGATTACCGTTACCTGAATAAAGCCCGCTTTGACTTTGAGATCGGTTATGACGACACCAGTGACGACAACAACGATGGCGTCTCGCTGGGCAGCAATAACCTATTTATCAGCGTGGGTTATCGCTGGGATTTCTAGCCCGCAATTATCGCCAGGGGCGCAGGAATTACGGGCTAGGGCTTGACTGCAATCACCTGCACAACAGCACCTTTGCCCGAATGGTATCGGCCCTCTACCACGTCGCGTTCCAGTTCTGACGCGTGTCTGAATATGAGCCCGTCCAGCTCGTCGCGCAGTGCATTCAAGGTCATGGTCAGATCCGGTACTGGCGGTCCGCCGGTACCGAGCTTGATTTGCTCAGGCCTGTAGGCCTCGAGCACGAGAATGCCGCCAGACTTGAGCCCCTCAACGACCCTCTTGTGCAGCGGCCTGCGTATTGCGGGCGGCACATGTGCAAAAATTGACACAATTGCATTCCAGCTGTCAGGTTCGATCTCAAACTCGGCCAGATCCGCGATCACGGTCGTGATCTGTACACCACGCTCCTTGGCCAATTGACTGGCTTTTTGCAGGCCCACTTTTGACGCATCGACAGCGACAACTTGATGGCCATGTTCAGCGAGAAATACCGCATTTCGCCCCTCACCCTCGGCGAGGCATAATGTGCGGCCTTTAGGCATTTCCGCAACCACATTGGCAAGAAAATCATTGGGATCGGTCCCATATATATATTCAGCGGTGTCGTAGCGTTGGTCCCACATGATATCAAGTGAAGTCACTATTATTGGTCAATTATAGCCTGGTGAGAAATGCGGGCTGGACGAAGCACTCGCTCAGACGCGCCAGCCCGAGATAGTAATGGTATAAAATCTGGCAAAATCATACACATATTCATCAAGCTCATGCCAACTCTCGACACCATCGCCCTCCACCTCAACCTCCTCCAGCTTCATATTCAATCCCAATTCGTCGACAACAGCTTTGAGCTGTGCGTAGCCTGCTGTCGATTTAACATCTTCAGCCTGCAACTCGCTGAATTGCGAAAGCTCGAAACGAGACAGATTCTTAGCCAACAAGGTATACGTGATACTGCCTTTGGGCTTAAATGAGGGCTTGCCTGGATGGGGGTATTGCCCTTGCTGGTCGCGCTCGATATCATTCGCCAAGTCTGCGCTGATGGCTGTCAATTGTGCACTGAACCATTTTTTGAGTTCGGCAACGCTGTCATGTTCTGGTCGATGGTACAGTGCCAGCAATGCAATGCCGCAGATTAAAACAATAATTAAAATGGTGTTCATTTTGCCTTTCATTGCGTCATTGATGAATCTGAGTCTATTTTTTTCACTCTGCCTGTCCACTGAGATTGATTATCCCTAATGAAGCTAGCAACGCAGTCACCGTTAAGCCGTTTTTTGGCCTCAGTACCAAATCGAGGAACCAGTATATTTTTATCTCGGTTACGTATAGTATTGCTCCGCCAATCGAACCAGCAACCTTACAACTGGCAGGCGTGATCGTTTGAGGATGTTTCTGCAAAACCTATTGTCTACAGAGGGCCGTCTGAATCGGATCGGATTTCTGCACTCCTTTGTTTTTATACTTTGCCTGTTCGTCTTACTGTCAATTCTCAACATAGCATACATTCGAAGCGCGGAAGGTGCGTTAACAATGTATTTATATGTCAACAGCCTACAATCCGTCATGCTCCTGGCCTTATGGACACCTGCCATAATCAGGCGCTTACACGACCTCGACATCAGAGGGAATCGTGTTTGGCTAGCCTGGGCGGCCCTACTGTTGGATGTACATAATCTCATGTTACTGAACATCGATACAGCGGAATTTCTGCAAGCAATCCAGCCGATTTTATTTTTCTTCTCTGCCATCGTGTTGATCTTCTATATGATTCTTTTCCTTATGCCGGGCAGCAATGGGGTCAACAACTGGGGTCAGGTAAAAGAATAAACCTATCACGACCATCTAGCCCGCATATCTCACCAGGGGCCGAGACATGCTGGCCAGGCTGACGCTTGCGGCACCTGTATATATGGTCTTTAATCTTGATTAAACCGATAAATTCCAACTCACCCAGGAAGCGTTCATGGAAACATCTACCATTGTAATTCTTGTAATCATTGCAGCGATCATTCTGTACATCATAAATATCTTCAATTCACTGGTCAGTTTGCGTAACCGCTATAAAAATGCCTTTGCCCAGATCGAAGTGCAACTGAAGCGGCGCTATGATCTGATTCCAAATCTGATCGAAACCGCCAAGGGCTATATGAAGCACGAACGCGAGACGCTGGATTCAGTCATCAAGGCACGAAATGCAGCACTGAGCGGCCTCGAAGCGGCCAAAGCAGATCCGGGCAATGCTGCAGCGATCAAGGAGCTGGTTGGTGCCGAGGGTGCGTTGACCAGTGCATTGAGCCGATTCAACGTCGTCATGGAGGCTTATCCGGATCTCAAGGCCAACCAAAACATGATGCAGCTCAGTGAAGAACTCACAACCACTGAAAACAAAGTGGCATTTGCACGACAGGCATTCAATGATTCAGTGATGGAATACAACACCTACAAACAGACGTTCCCACCGGTTGTGTTTGCTGCCACTTTCGGCCACGCCCAGGATGCCACACTACTCGAATTCGAAGACAGCGCAGCGATTCAACAAGCACCGAAGGTATCCTTCTGACGGTGAATAAACCCGCATTTCGGGTTAATACCGCGCTATGAATTTTTTTAAGTCGCAAGATGAAGCCCGTCGAAATACCGGGCGGCTCGTTGCGCTGTTCGCGATTGCCGTCATTTCGTTGATCGTCATGACGAATCTGTTGTTCATGTTCGTCTTCGGCTATTTCAGCGTCGAACACACGGGCCAGATCAGTATAGAGCAATTACGTCAACAGTTTGACTGGCAGGTTTTCCTAATTATCGGCGTTGCGGTTATCGTAGTGATCACGCTCGGTAGCCTGTATAAAATCCTGGCCCTGGCCGGCGGCGGCGCCCGAATTGCCGAAATGCTCGACGCCGAGCTGCTCGTATACGGCAACAATGATTTCCGCAAGCAACGATTGCTCAATATCGTCGAAGAAATGGCGATTGCATCAGGCACACCTGTCCCGCCGGTGTATTTACTCGATGAAGATGGCATCAACGCCTTCGCTGCCGGTTACAAACCGGGTGATGCCATCATTGGTGTCACCCGTGGGGCCATTGAAAAGCTCAATCGTGAACAACTCCAGGGTGTTATTGCACACGAATTCAGCCATATCCTCAATGGTGATATGAAACTGAATATCCGTCTGATCGGACTCTTACACGGCATTCTACTAATTGGTATCATCGGCTACTATATACTGCGCAGCAGCCCTCATACACGCCGATCAAAGGACAGTGGCGGCGCAGCCATATTGGGCCTGGGTTTGGTCGTCATTGGTTATGCCGGTACCTTTTTCGGCAATCTGATAAAGGCTGCGGTCAGCAGACAGCGCGAATTCCTCGCCGATGCCTCCGCGGTACAGTTTACTCGCAACCCTGAAGGGATTGCTGGCGCCCTCAAACGCATCGGTGGCGACGTAGCCGGCTCCATAATAGAAAATCCCGCGGGAATACAGATCAGTCATGCACTTTTCAGCCAGGGCATCAAAACCTGGCTCGGGAGTCTCTATGCAACCCACCCGCCTCTGGAAAGACGAATAGTCCGCATACAGCCCAGCTGGGATGGCAAGTTCGACTACGCCACGCACACCGATGCCGCGATCACAGCAGAAACCGGCGCAGCGAGCCAGCAGTCCGGTGCAGAGCAACAGCCAGTCATCGTCGCGGCCATCGCTGCGGCAATGACCAGTGGTGCCATTGTCGATCAAACAGCGCAACCCACGCCGACCAGCCTGGCTTATGCGCATCAATTGCTGCAGGAATTGCCAGCAGAATTCACAGCCGCAGTCAATGATCCGTTTGCAGCACGGGCCGTGATTTATTTCATGATACTGGATAAGCATCAAAGCATACGCGATGAACAATTGATTCACCTGAAATCATCAGCGGATACCGGCGTCTACGAGGAAACCATGAAACTGGTTCGCGCCGGTTACGAGCTAAAAGAAGAATTTCGTCTGCCGTTGGTGGATATGGCATTGGCGAGCTTGCATCAGCTGTCAGACAAGCAATACGTCCTTTTTAAGCAAAACCTGAACGCACTGATCGAGATCGACAACAAAATCAGTTTACTCGAGTGGTCCATAAGTAAAATTGTCTTCCACCATCTTGATCCAGTTTTTGTAAGGCGAGTTGGTACTATCCCGCAGAACCTGCGACTCAAGCAAGTTCGAAAAGCCTGTAGCGTACTGTTATCCGTACTGATATATGCCGGTAAGCAACACCTCATCAGCGACGAAGATGCCTTTGCAAAAGCCATCGAGGAACTAAAGGAACTCGATATCCGCTTGTTACCGAAAAACCAAATCAGCCTCGCCGCACTAAATCAATCACTGGATAGACTGGCAAGGCTGAAACCACTGGAGAAACCGCGTCTGCTCAAAGCCTGCGCGATTGGCATCACTGCTGATCAGAAAATCAATGCCAAGGAAGTGGAGTTATACCGTGCTATTTCCGCAATTCTTGACTGCCCGATGCCGCCGCTGATCGTATGAACAAACGATAAAGTTAGCCCAATTTTTTAGCTGCAATCTCAGCGTAACCATCCCGGTAACTCTTGTATTTAAAACTAAAACCCAAATCCTTCAACCGTCTGTTACTGCAACGCTTGTTCTGCACTGCATCTTGTGACAATACCGCTTTCTGTGGCGGTTGTGCTCCAAGCACGCTCGCCAAATAACTGAATACATCCCATTTAGGCGCCGGGTCATCGTCGGATGCAAGATAAATTGGTTCAAGTTTGTCACCCGCGAGCATCTTGTTGGCGATCATGTTGATCACCCGGATGCAATCCTGCCAATGAATTCGGTTCGTATAATACGGCGGCTGAAATTGGATCTTACGATTCGCTATCACGGCGTCGACAAGATAGTTTTCTCCCCGCCCGTAGATACCTGAAAAGCGGATAACACAATTGCGGCGATTATTAGCAAGGATGGTTTGCTCCGCTTGCAGGATTATTTTGCCATTTGTCCGCTCTGGTTGAGTTGGTGCTTCTTCATCCACCCATTCTCCATTGCGTTGACCGTAGACGCTGGTCGAGGAAACAAACAGGTAACAGGGTGCTGTGATCTGGCGTGAGAGAACGTTAATTAAGTTATTCAAGCCATGCTCGAATACCTTTCTGTAGGACTGTTCGCTGCGATCATCAGGTGACAATATATAGATCACAAGATCATTAACGGTATCAACCTTTCTCAGATCATCAACACTCGTCAGGTCTGCCTTGATATAGTTGATGCCTTGATTTTCTGTTGGCGGGTTACGCTTGAGCCCATACACTTCATGACCTTCGCTCACCAGTGAGTCGCCCACAGCAGCACCTGTCACGCCACATCCAGCTATCAATATTTTGGCCATCATCGCCTCACTTCTCGAAAACACATTATTTTTTATACGATCTATTGACAGGTCGATGATACCTCATTTTGCCTGGGAGTCTGCGCGGCAGCCATGTGTATCAATAGCCGTACTCTGTTCGTCTTGCCTGCAGAGGCAGGCATCCAGCGTCTTTAAGCCACTGGATTACAGAATACGTCCCTGTATTCTGCCCTGCGGGCCAGCCTTCGGCTGCTAAATCTGCCCCATGCAGATTTCATCCGGCTAAAAACATGCCGGAATGACGCTTGCGTAGGATATCAGCGGATCTCTGCAGATTTCATTAGGCCAGACACAGCCGGTAATGACGAGCAAGCAGTGACCAGCGGCCCTACGCTCGATTAAATCCCTGATAGCGAGACATGAACGTCTGCAAGTCCTTGTCACAGAACTGGTCGACATTCCATTCGTTGTCAGTTAGCAAAGATCTATACTCATCGCGAAAAACATAGGCTTGTGCGCGGACACAATGTCTGTGACCACACACCACAGTAACGCCCTGCCGGCGATAGTACGCCCCTTCAAATCGATCGAGTAATCGAATATCTGACGGATAAATGCCCAACAAAACGACACCATCAACTCGGCTGTCCATTGACGCAACCAGCCCAGGATACACCTCGTCCCTGACTCTGAGTCTCTTATAGCCACTGACGTAGCCTTCAAGCCTGCGATAACGGCCGTCGATCAACAGATCGCGAACAGCATCAAACATTAATGAACCATATGCGAATATATTAATCATCTTACTGAGATATCAGACCACTGAAGATTAGTAGTATGATAGTGTAGTTCGTTCCCCGTTGGTGATGTATCTCACAAATGCCCACTACCTATTTACACAGGCAACGGCTCGTTCCAAAGAGATAGTATGCCGTTTACTAAAGCAATATATCTAGCCTTCGCTACGACTATTGTTCTGCTATTCGCTGGTTGGCTAGCTCGTGCTCAACTCGCCGAGCTAGCCGTTACAACATCGCTGCCCAACTACGGTTTCGAGAACGTTTCTGCCGACGTAGATCATCTGAGCATACGGCAAATCAATCTCAAACATTTTGCATTCACGCTCCCAACGGATACAGGTAATTTCAGGCTAGTAGCAGAAGATGCCAGTATTGATTTTCGTTTGCAGCAGCTGAGGCAAGCCCAGGTAGACAGCCTGATGATAGATAAGCTCACGCTATATTATCAGGCTGATACTGACGTTTCAGCCAGCAACACCGTCGTGACCGAAGCACTAGTGCCGGTTAAAATTCTAGCAACATTTAAGCAAGCACTACGTGACTACATCGTCTTCAACTCGCTTTCCATCAATCTATTGTCACTCCATGGCGAACCATTTGGTGCACTTGAACGCAAGCCGTTAAAACTACAAGCAAGAAATGAAAACTCGATCATAACTTCAAAACTCTCCTTACTGAAACAGCATCTAACCGGCAAACGAGAAGTGATTCGACAACTTGTCGTCTCGAGATTATCTGAAGACACACTGCAAGCCAATCTCAGATTCAACAAAACCGACGAAACAGCCACAGCAGGATTTGAACTCGGGCTACACGACACGAGTATCGATGGAAAATACTACTTATATCCGCATCGACTGACAGAATGGCTCGAACCATTCACGATGCACAAAAAGATAGATGTTACCAGTAAAGTGAGCGGCAGCCTTTCTGTCGACTTATCCACAGATGAACGCATCACATCGACAGTTATCGCTGCAACAGATCGTGTGATATTCGACGCATATCGGGCAGATCAGATCGAGATACAATTGAAAACCAGCACACCGACAAGTCAACCGTTTAGGCGCATAGAACTGGCCAAGAGTTCCTACATTAGCGTCGGACAGTTCAGCCAGGACGAACAATCTTTGGCAAGCAGCCTGATCCATCTGGCTGGAGATCTATCGACGTCGACAGACAGCTGGCAGTTCGATGGCAGCATGAGTACGGATTCAGTCGATGTTCGCTATCAATCACAATCGTTACAACTCAAAGATGTAGACGCGGATATCTTAGCCAGTCATGAATTGCTGGATATTGACGGTCGATTTTCCACGACCCAGGTGCCTGGACGATTTTCTTTTGCCGTTGACCATGACCAGACTAAAGCCGCTGGCACGCTGGCTGCCAGTTCCGTTGACCCAATCGACCTGAATGCGCAAGATGACCGACTCAGCGACCTATGGACACCCTGGCCCTACCCTTTCGACCTGCTGAGCGGAATTATACGTATTGTTGCCAATGCCGCGTGGTCCGGAAGCAATGAATTCACGCTTGATGCGAAGATACATGCCGACAACACCAGTGGCAACTACAACGACATCACCTTCTCCGACCTTTCGCTTGTGCAGCAGCTCGAGATTTTACCAGCATTGAGCTCTACCGAGCCGGGCGAAATATTCTTAGCACAATTGGATAGTGGCGTTATCGCTTCGAACATCAGCACCAGCATCTCGCTACAGAGCACGGCAACGGGATCCTTGCCAAGCATTATCGTGCAAGATCTCTACGGCGAGATACTTGGAGGTAGCTTCAGCGCTGATAACATCGTGTTTGATCTAAACGCCGACAGCAACCGCTTCGACATCAAGGCTGAGGATATTGACCTTGGCGAAATTGTTGCCGCCCAGCAGCTCGAGGGCGTAGAGGTGACAGGCAGAGTTGATGGCCGCATCCCGATCATGATCGATCAACAAGGCATCGTCATAGAACAAGGTAAGTTTATCAGCAAGGTGCACGCTGGGACGATTCGTTACAATCCAGCAGGCGGCACCGAGCAGCTCAGACAGAACCCGCTCACCGGAATAGCGCTGGACGCACTCCGGGATTTCCGTTACAGTCATTTGTCCGCCGATGTTGACTTCAAGCAAGATGGAACGCTTACTGTCAACCTTAAACTCAAAGGCACCAGCCCCGAGCTTGATACAAAGAGGCCGGTGCATTTAAATATAAACACTGAACAAAACCTACTTTCACTACTCAAAAGTTTGCGCTACGCAGAAAGCGTGAGTACAGGCATCGACCAAAAAGTACGCAGTAAATATGATAGATCCAAGAGTAACACGCAGGACAAACCGTAATATGTACAGACTACCGTTAATATCGATGATAATAGCATTGATGCTTGCTTGTTCTCCTACCGTCAAGGTAGAGCCACCGGAAGAGCCCATCACCATCAACCTCAACGTCAAGATCGAGCATGACATACGCGTCAAGGTTGACAAGGAACTCGAAGATGTCTTCAGTGAAGATAGCGAACTTTTCTAACGGAGATCTTTACCCATGAAAATATTCCTGGCCATGTTGACAACTTGTCTCCTGTTATTTGGACAGCCCTCCTTTGCGATTGACCTTCAAACTGCAAAAACCCAGGGACTTGTTGGCGAAACCCCCAGTGGTTACCTTGAAGCGGTAAAGCCAGCTTCGGCTGACACAAAAGCGCTGATCGATAGCATTAACGCCAAGCGGAAACAAAAGTATGAAGAAATCGCGACACGTAACAAAACGTCGCTGCAAGCGGTTGAACAACTTGCCGGCAAGAAGGCGATAGAGAAATCTGCGCCCGGTAGCTACATCAAACTGGGCGGCAGCTGGAAGCAGAAGTAAAATCCAATGAGCGCGAGTTAGCTACGGATGCACATTGACTCTTAATTTTCTGCCTATACCAGCAAGAACGAATCATCGATCGTTGCATCTCGATTGGTATCGTCAGCCACCACATCTACACAGTTTTATGGGTACCGTCACACATCGGTTTATTACTGGTGCGCTTGCAGCCACATAAATAAGCCGTTCCTGTTTTCTCCGCCTGATACGCAACCGGTTGAAAATCCGTGCCTTTGTGCGAGCCGTCGCAAAACGGCTGGTTTTGGCTACGACCACAAGCGCACCAGTAGTAGGTCTCGCCCTCAGTCAATTCAACCTGAAAAGGACTTCTCTGCGCAATTACTGCTTCTTCACTCATCGTCTTGCTCCTGTCAAAGATTGCTACGTCCCTCGCAATGCCATAGATCATCATGCTTAAGTGAGCACTTTTGCGCGAGGCATCAAGAGATGGCAATATTACCGCAACTCGTCGGTGTACGTGTAGTATCGGGCTGGAGATTTGTCCTGCCCTCCCTCTCTGGCATCAATGTGCTACCATGATTCACAGATTAAGTGATTGATATGTAGGGGTATTGTATACGCCGACGATAGATGTCACCTGACGTATAATATAACGCGCATTGTGCGGCCCAGAAGATAATTTTCAGCTATTGTTCATAGCCGTTGGTTGATCTTCCAGTGCATTGCAAGAGCGATGGAACAAAGCAAGGAAAGAAACACCGCATGCATGTTCGTATAAAAAAATAGCGCAACGCAAACAGTACGCATGACAACAATCGTTGATCTTGGTCTAGCTGATTGAAATATATAGTAATTCTCATTATTTCGTCCGCCTGTCCATGAGATCTGAACCGGCTTACAGGAGCAACAAGTTTGAATAAAATGCCTGATATTAATGATCACGTTACTTGGTTTAGAAACTCTGCGCCCTATATCCATGCCCACCGTGGTAAAACCGTCGTCGTATTATTTGGTGGCGAAGCTGTCGAGCAAGAAAGCTTTCATCACCTGATCAATGATATTGCACTGCTTGGAAGCCTGGGCGTCCGCCTCGTCTTGGTCCACGGTGCACGCCCGCAAATCGAGCGACAATTGGAGACACTCAATATCAAATCTAAATTCTTCGAGGGCTTACGCATCACCACACCTGAGGCCATACTGGGCGTCGAACAGGCTGTCGGACAAGTAAGAATGACGATTGAATCCCAACTCTCCATGGGGCTGCCGAACACGCCCATGGCTGATGCCTCGGTGAGTGTTGTCTCGGGTAATTTCGTCACCGCACAACCCTACGGCATTCGTGAGGGTATCGACTACTGTCAAACCGGCAACGTTAGAAAAGTTGATGCTGACGCGATCAAACAACAGCTGGACCATGGCAAACTTGTCCTCGCGTCACCGATTGGGTATTCACCGACCGGCGAGATTTTCAATCTGCGCGCTGAAGATGTCGCAACGGATATCGCGATCGCATTACATGCCGACAAATTGATCTTCGTCATGGAAACTATCGGCGTCATCAACGGCGACGGCAGACCTCTGCAACAACTTAACCTGCCGCAAGCGGAACAATGGTTCAAGCAACACGGTAAAGCTAACGCACGACTATCCGAAGAGGACGCGCGTGACACCCAATCTCACCTTGATAATGCAGCGCACGCCTGCCGGGGTGGTGTCCGTCGCGTCCATCTGGTCAGCCGCAACATCGACGGCTCGTTGCTGCTCGAACTGTATACTCGTGATGGTGTCGGAACCCTGGTGACCGCCGACAATTACGAGGGTCTGCGCCTGGCAACCATCCGTGATATCGGCGGCATCCTTGAACTGATCACGCCGCTGGAGGAGCAGGGTGCGCTGGTCAAACGTTCACGCGAGCAACTTGAACTCGATATTCACAATTTCACTGTCATCGAACGCGATGGCATGATCGTCGCGTGCGCCGCATTGTTCTGTTTTGACATCGAAAAAGCCTGTGAACTCGCCTGCCTAGCGGTGCATCCGGACTACCAGGAACATGGCCGCGGCAATGAGCTGATGCAGCACATCGAGTGGCAGGCACGTAAACAACACATGGAACAGATGTTTACACTCACCACTCAAACCATGCACTGGTTTTTGGAACGCGGATTTAGCGAAGCTGACCCGGATGAGCTGCCAATGGAGAAACAGGCCTTGTACAATTACCAGCGAAACTCAAAAGTGCTGCGGAAACAATTAGGCTGAGATAATAGGGCCTGTTAACACTATGCGGATACCCATCGACGGCGGCCATTTTTTTGCAGGACAAGGCGCACTGAGCGCGGTGTACCTGGGGTACATAAGCGAAAGTGCAACGTAGTCGTGCGGAAAAATGGCCCCGTCCCTGCGGGTTGGCCCTCCCATGTGGCCATGCGGCGTTGCGCATCGCTTATTTGGAACAACCACAAAAACGCATGGAGCGTTTTTGCGTGCAAGCCCCTCAGGGGTGAGGCATAGGGATATGCCGAACAAACCGCGCTCTGCGCGCCTTGCCTGGCCGCATTGGAGGGCCAACGCTGGGCATCCGCATAGTGTTAATAGGCCCTAGCAAACATGTCATAGTCCGAGCAGATGATCAACATCTGAGGCCAATACTTACCAAACAGCAAGCTTGTTTTGATCCAAATCATTGTGAAAATACACTTTCAGGTATATAAAGAAACGCGAACAATACATGAACTAAGGCAATTATCATGGCTGATGACCATAGCAACGCACTAGCCGAACTGGCCCGTGAAAAAGAGTCGCAGAAGCTTGCGTCGATGAAAGAAATCACAAAGTTAGGTAAGAAGAAAATCTTTGCTGATGCCAATTACCCCTACAAAAAGAAAATGGCGCGGCTGGAATACGAAAAATCCAAACAGCAGTTGCAGATTGAATTGCTCAAGATGCAAAGCTGGGTCAAGGAAACAGGTCAGCGTCTCGTCATTCTGTGTGAAGGACGAGATGCCGCTGGCAAGGGCGGTACGATCAAACGCTTCATGGAACACCTGAATCCACGTAGTGCGCGTGTCGTCGCGCTTGAAAAACCTTCGGTTGAGGAGCAGGGCCAGTGGTATTTTCAACGCTATATCAAACACTTGCCGACTGAGGGCGAAATCGTCCTGTTTGACCGGTCATGGTACAACCGTGCCGGTGTTGAACGTGTGATGGGATTCTGCACGCCAGGAGAATACCTGGAGTTCATGCGCCAGGCGCCTGAGCTGGAAAGAATGCTGGTACGTTCGGGTATCAAATTTTTTAAGCTGTGGTTTTCGGTCAGTCGAAACGAACAATTCAGGCGTTTCCAGTCCCGTAGACAAGATCCGTTGAAACAGTGGAAACTTAGCCCGGTTGATATGGCCTCGCTCGACAAATGGCAGAGCTATACAGAAGCCAAAGATGCGATGTTTTTTTACACAGACACAGCCGACGCGCCATGGACGGTGGTCAAATCAGATTGCAAGAAACGTGCACGTATCAATGCGATGCGCTTCGTACTTAATGCATTGGATTATCCCAACAAGGATAAGAAAGTGGCTATACCACCGGATCCGCTCCTTATGGGATCAGCGAAAAACATCTATGAAACGGGCGAGAAATACCTCGAGAGCAGCCCCTTGGAAACCGAAGGAGAAGTGTAAATGCAACAAACAGATCACGCTCAGGCTATGGCAGATCGTTTTCGGGAACTCGTCGAAGAAGCTGGTGATAGTCTGTCCGATAATCACTACGAAGAACTCAAGCTGATTATCGAAGCGGGTCTCGATGCGGCACTTATCGAGAATATGGATGACATCGCAGCCCAGCTGAACAAGCTAGCGGCGGGTATCCAGAAAAATGCAAAATTCTTCGATCGAAAATGACTGGATTGGCTTAACCCGCATTTCTCACCAGGATCACGGGAGCAGGCGCGGGATTCGTGTTCGTAAGCGCCGCTCTGGAGCGAAAAGCGTAGCGATAGCTACGGTTTGAGTGAAGAGCAAGCTCTGCCCGGGTATTGCACGAAGACCAGCCTGAACCGTGACAGGCACACGTGAATAACACACTATATGCTTGATCATCTGGCTTGTCTCCAAAGGATTAGTGCCTTACCAGTATACTACGCCGCCTGGTGAGGGATCCGGGCTATAACTGCCGTATTCAATCTGACACTCTCGTTCGGGTCAAGTCTGAATTACTACGTTAATCTGGAGCCATGTGCCAGTGATACAGACACGTGATACACCGGGTTAGCACAGCGATACGACGAGTCGCTTTTTATATCGGTGTATGTCACCCGGTCACGGTCGGTTGCTCAGATGGCGCTACAATGCGTGTCGTTGAGCTATTTCAGCATATCTTCGATTTCGCGTTCCGCTTCTAGCCAGTGATTAAAATCATCGCCTGTAGGGAATCCGGCTTTCTGCCATTTGTAATAGGCATGAACAGCGACCATCATACGTCGTTCATCGGCTGAAATAGTGGTTTTGGTCGGCTTGGGAGCAGCGGTCTTGGTTGCGGCGGCCTTCTTGACTGGGGCTTTTTTTACCGGTGCTTTTTTCGCAACGGTTTTTTTAGCAACCTTCTTGGTCGTGATTTTCTTTTTGGTCACTTTCTTTTTCGCCACTTTTTTAGTCGCTGCTTTTGAGGTGGTTGTCTTACTACTAGATTTGGTCATATCTCAAACGCCCTTTGTCGTTATTAAAATTATCAATATGTAGGTATTGTGTGAGCAGATATTCGGCATTGTGCAATACGCTCGGCAAGCGACTATACGCCCATAGATAGCCGCAAGCAACCGATGTGGTTTGATGCTGTTACAGGGTCATGTTCTCACCAGCGCTGGGCAGCCGCACCAGTGTGAAGCATGTTAATACGCGCTGCACTAAAGAGTGGCTCAGTCATTTCGCATTTTCTTTCTCAATGTGTTTCTGATTTTACAGCAGTCGTCCAGCACCAATACCACCAGCACTACGCAACTTACTGAAATAATTCCTGTTATCGTGAATGCATCAAATATGAAGTTCAACTGTCTCTCCGCTAAAATCGAACGTAATTGTGTATTGGATTGTTAGCTAGCAGAAACTGTGCCATTCAAAACAATATGCTTCACTGTAATGATATGCTTCACAGTAATGATCATTTTTTTTGTTCTGTGAATGTGCTGATCACGCGTTAGTTAGCTGAGTCAAAACAGAAGCTGGCGGTTATTCGGCTGCATCTAGCTGCTGACGTCGCGACCTGTTTATATTGTTTTTATTTCGGGCTATTGGAGTGTTTCATAGCCCACGATATTGCGTAGCTTAATGCATGCAATGCCGGATTTACTTTATAAGGTTTGAATGATGATGAAGTGGGCAGTAATCAGCAAACAATTGCTGTTTCATGGCTTTTTCAAGCTCTTCGGCGTTGAACTGAAGCATGATTTGTTCGGCGGTGGTCAGAGCCCGGTGCTCAGACGTGAACTGCTGGACAGGGGCCATGCGGTGGCTGTGCTGCCCTATGATCCCCGGCGCGATGAGATTGTTCTGATCGAGCAGTTCCGTATCGGTGCAGGTGGTGACCCATCAGGCCCGTGGTTGATTGAAATTATCGCCGGCTTGCAGGAGCCTGATGAGTCACCCGTGCAAGTGATCCACCGGGAAGCGGCAGAAGAAGCGGGCTGCGCCATTACCGACCTGATTCCGATACATCGGTACTATTCCAGTCCAGGCAGCAGCAATGAATATGTCCAGATCTATTTCGCACGCACCGATACCACTGACCTTGGAGGCATACACGGTGTGGACGAGGAGGGCGAAGATATCCGCGTGTACGTCATTAGCAGCGATACCGCGTTTGAATGGCTGGACACGGGACGAATTGATTCGGCTTTACCGATCATTGCACTGCAGTGGTTCAGGTTGAACCGTGACAACATCCGCGCGCAGTGGTTAACCACGTAGTCGGTGCACTGGGAAATGACTTGCTTGTATTTCTCGCCTAGACGCAAAGGCAAAGGGCGCAAAAATTTATTGCGCATGTGACCCAAATAACGACGCCAGATATCGTAAGGAAGAAAAGTACGCAAATAACGCCAATAACGCAAAATACATTAAACAAAGGCTTTTTGGCGCTATTCGCGGACTCATCTCCTCAGTCAGAAATCAGGCAACCGTCACCTGATCGGACAGATATACATCCTGAATCGCTTGCAACAACGCGATCCCGTCTTGCACCGGTTTCTGGAAGGCCTTGCGTCCTGAAATCAGGCCCATGCCACCGGCACGCTTGTTGATCACTGCGGTGCGTACCGCTTGCGCGAGGTCATTTTCACCGGAAGCGCCGCCGGAGTTGATCATGCCGATGCGGCCCATGTAACAGTTGGCGACCTGGTAACGGGTCAGGTCGATCGGATGGTCGGTGGTTAGCTTGTCATAGACCAGAGGATGGGTTTTGCCAAAACCGACAGCGTTGTAGCCGCCATTATTGGTCGCCTGTTTTTGTTTGATGATGTCGGCACCGATCGTAGCCGCGAGATGGTTGGCCTGGCCACTGAGATCAGCCGAGCTGTGATAATCAACGCCGTCTTTTTTGAATGCGCTGTTGCGCAGATAAGCCCATAGAATCGTGACCATGCCTAACTCGTGCGCATGCGCAAAGGCATCGCTGATTTCCTCGATCTGGCGCCGGGCTTCCGGTGAGCCGTAATAAATCGTCGCACCGACGGCAACAGCGCCCATGTCAAACGCCTGGTCGACGTTGGCGAACAAAGTTTGGTCGAATATATTCGGGCAGGTCAGCAGTTCGTTGTGGTTGATCTTGACGATGAACGGGATCTTGTGTGCATAACGGCGTGCTACGCTGCTGAGCACGCCCAGTGTGGAGGCGACACCATTGCAGCCGGCCTCGATCGCGAGTTCACAAATTTTTGCCGGGTCGAAGAACGCGGGATTCGGTGCAAACGAAGCACCGGCAGAATGCTCGACGCCCTGATCGACAGGCAGGAAAGAGACATAGCCGGAGTTCGCCAAGCGGCCGTGCCCCGTCATCGCTTGCCAGTTGCGCAGCACAGTCGGTGAACGGTCACTGTTCATCATGACGCGTTCGATGAAGTCACTGCCGGGCAGATGCAGGTCCTCTTTGGGAATAGCAGTCGCTTGATAGTTGAGTAGTTGCTCGGCTTCGGCACCGAGCAGCGATTCGATATTGGTCATGATGGTTTGATCCCCCCCGTTTAATTTAAAGTGATTTGTCTGCCAGTTTCATACCTTGTTCGGCGATGTACTCGTTCTCTGTAAGTTTGGCTTGCGCTGCGGCGATTCTCGCAATCGGCACGCGGTGAGGCGAACACGACACGTAATTCAGTCCGATGTGGTGGCAGAAACGGATCGATTCCGGGTGTCCACCCTGTTCGCCACAGATACCGACACGCAAGTCTGTACGTGTTTGCCGACCCCAGTCGACCGTGATCTCCATCAACCTGCCGACACCCTTGACATCCAATACCTCGAACGGGTTGTGTTTGAGGATATTGGTTTCCTCGTACAAGGGAAGGAACTTGTTTTCCGCATCTTCGCGTGAGAACGAAAAGCTGGATTGAGTCAGGTCGTTGGTGCCGAACGAGAAAAACTCGGCGGTTTCGGCCAGCTTACCAGCACGCATGCATGCGCGCACAACCTCGATCATGCTGCCGAACTTGAAGTTCAGCTTCATATCGTGCTCGGTCTCGACTTCTTCGCGTACTTCGTCAACGATTTTCTTCACCCATAACAGCTCCTCACGCGTGCAAACCTGCGGCACCATGATCTCAGGATGCACCTCGAAACCTTCCTTGTTGCATTCGGCTGCCGCTTCGAGCACAGCTCGGATCTGCATGCGGTAAATCTCGGGGTAAGTGATGCCCAGGCGTACGCCACGGTGGCCGAGCATCGGGTTGACTTCGAACAATTCTCGGACCTTGTGCAGCATCTGCGTTTTCTTGGCAATGGCCGCGTCCACCAATTCACGACCACCGGGTGCGAAGGGTTTTGGCAATGCCTTGACATCGGCCTTGCGCCTGAGCAGATGCATGGTATTCATCAGATCGTTGACGCCTTCGACCGTGGCGCGTAACTGGTCCAGGCGTTCGATTTCCTGTTCCAGTTGCTTTTCTGCGGGTAGAAACTCATGGATCGGCGGATCCAGCAGGCGTATCGTGACCGGCCTCGGCGCCATGATCTTGAGTATGTCCTTGAAATCGCCGCGCTGCATCGGACGCAGTCGATCCAGTGCCTCCTGGCGAGCTTCCTTGTCCGGAGCGATGATCATATCGATCACCATCGGTAGTCTGTCCTGACCGTTGAACATGCGTTCGGTGCGGCACAGTCCGATACCCATGGCGCCGTACTCCGTCGCCTGTTTCGCACCCTCGATGGTGTCGGCATTGGACATGATCCTGAGTTTGGCGTATTCGTCAGCCCATTCCAGCAGCGTGCGCAGGTCATCGGAGTATTTCGGTGGCACCGTTGGGATTTCGCCGATATAGACACGGCCGTTGCCGCCATCGATCGTAATGATGTCGCCCTCGTGCAGGATGTGGTCACCGACGTAGGCAATGTGCTTCTCGACGTCGACCATGATGCCTTCGGCACCGGCCACACAGGGCTTACCCATACCGCGTGCGACGACAGCAGCGTGTGAGGTTTTGCCGCCCCGACTGGTGAGTACGCCTTCAGCGGCAAAAAAGCCATGTATGTCTTCCGGCTTGGTTTCCTCTCGCACCAGAATCACGTGCTCACCTTCGGCTTTCGCCATCTCGGCGCGATCGGCGTCGAACACGACATGGCCTGAAGCCGCTCCTGGCGACGCCGGCAGACCGATGGCGACCGCGAGTGCGCCGTGTTCGGGGTCGAGCATCGGGTGCAACAGCTGGTCGAGTTCTTCCGGATCGACGCGCATGATCGCATCGGTACGGCTGATAAGTTCGTCATGCACCATTTCCACCGAGGTGCGCACACGTGCGGTGGCATTCATTTTTCCGTTGCGGGTTTGCAGGCAGTAAAGCACACCATTTTCGATCGTGAATTCGTAGTCTTGAACTTCGCGGTAATGGTTCTCCAGACGATCGCGCAGCGCGACCAGCTGCTTGTACATCTCCGGCATTAGCTCCTGTAATTCATGAACCGGTTTCGGGGTTCGTATACCGGCGACGACGTCTTCACCCTGGGCATTGACCAGGAACTCACCGAACATCACGTTTTCACCGGTGGCGGGATTGCGGGTGAATCCAACGCCGGTGGCGCAGTCATCGCCCATATTACCGAATACCATGGTCTGGATATTTACCGCGGTACCGTTGGCCATGTCCGCGGTGATATTGAATTCGCGTCGATAGTCGATGGCCCGTTTGCCCATCCAGGAATTGAACACAGCCTTGATCGCCAGCGTCAGCTGTTCATAAACATCTTCTGGAAACGGCTTGCCGGTCTCGTTTTCGACCACTTCGAGAAACACGTTGCTGATTTCGCGCAGGTTGTCAGCAGTAAGCTCGATATCGGCGTCCACATTCTCGCGATGCTTCATTTGTTCGAACGGTCGGTCAAATTTTTCGTCCGCGATACCCAGGGCAACTTTGCCGAACAGTTGCACGAATCGGCGGTAGGCATCCCAGGCAAAACGCTCATTGCCGGTTGATGTGATCAGACCGGGCAGGGTGTTAGCGTTCAGGCCCAGATTAAGAATGGTATCCATCATACCGGGCATCGACAGCGCTGAACCCGAGCGCACCGAGAGCAGCAGCATGTTGTTGGGATCACCAAAGCCCTTGCCGGTGGCTTGCTCCAGTGCCTTGATCTGTTCCTGAACCTGATCCATCAGGCCGTCGGGCATCTCGTGGTTTTCATTGTCCAAGTAACTCAAGCAGGCTTCCGTGCTGATGACGAAGCCGGGTGGCACGTTGATGCCAATTTGCGTCATTTCGCATAGGTTGGCGCCTTTGCCGCCGAGCAGTTTTTTGTTCTGGCCGTCGCCTTGCTGGAATGAATAAATGTATTGTGTGTTTGTGGCACTGGTGTCCATTGGTGTCTCTCCCCAGAGTAATCCGGCTGATCCGTAATCAGCGGTCAACGTAACGTTATTGTTTAAGTGTGATGTTATAAAATTGTGAAAAAATTTTGGCGTTGAGTATAGACGAACAAATTGGTCACGAATAGGACTATCGAAAAGGAAATTTCAAAACAGGATCCGGACGTCGCCAATATGCATGCAATGGAACCTCAACTGGCATTGGATCGTCGGATCAATTTGATTGACAGTATCCATTTTGCAATGCCCGCCGAATGGCACAGGTCTTGCGTAACGTCGGAGCGGCTTCAGCCGCGAATTTTGGGCGATTTCGCAGTTAGTTTCGCGGCTGAAGCCGCTCCGACGATCGATTCGATCTGTCTATCTGAATTACGCAAAAATCCCACCTATACTCGGATATAAATAAGATTCTTAAGAATAACATCCAGGTTGGGGTAATGATTACACCATCACAGGTCAAGGTGTGGTTCAGCTACGCATGCCAGCAAATGCCAGGCGCTGAACAGGCCTGTATTTATCTGGGAGAACCAGATAAAGGCCCCTTCCGCTTGTTCGATACGTTCTCCGACTCGTTTACCCACAACGAGCTGATCCACAGCAATGTCGATGCTGCAATGAAGCGGCGTAAATCGGTAGTTACCCGCGTTGATGCAGACCCTTTAGCGAACGAAAACAATCAGTTACTTGCAGTCAATGCAGTTCAAGCCGTAACTGATATCAATAGCCGGAATTACCTGGTGACAACACCCTTGCTGATCGATCGTCAGCTCTATGGGGCGGTAAGTGTCGAGTTCAAACACGATCCTGCAGCGAAAACTCAGGATTTTCTGAAACAGGTCGAAACGGCCATCAGATGGCTGCAGTTTCTCTCTTTGGTCGATAGCGGCAGTTACGCGTCAACTGGTGATGCTGCGCTGGCCCTGCAAATAACAGCCCGTGCGTTGTCCGAGGATGCCTCAACGGCCGCAGCAACCGCAGTGGTGACTGAGCTGGCAACCCGCTTGTCGTGTGAACGCGTCAGTATCGGATTCAGAGAAGGGCGTGAACTAAAGCTGTTTGCGCTCTCACACAGTGCCCGTTACGAGGCCCGGCAGAACTTGATCAAGCGGATTGAAGCTGCTATCGAGGAAGCGGTCGACCAAAGGGAGACACTGGTCTATCCCGCTGGTGACAACAGCATGGTGATGCTGCAAGCCCACGAGGAACTGGCGCGGAATCATGGTGGTCAGTTCATTTGTACGGTGCCGTTGATGCACGCCGATGAAGTCACCGGTGGCGTCATTTTCGAGCGTACGCGGGCGGCGGCCGAGTTCTCGCACGAGACCATCGAATTATGCGAACAGCTGGCAGCCTTATTCGCACCGATACTCGAGTATCGGCGTTTGCACGATCGCCCATTACCGGCAAAGGCTAAGGAGCTGATGAAGAGCAGCGTTTCCGGTGTATTCGGTCGAGGGCACCTCGGTCTTAAGTTCGCATTGGCGATGAGTGTTTTGATCGTTGTGTCGCTGTCGTTGGTGCAATGGGAATACCGAATTTCGGCGAATTCCGTACTCGAAGGCACCATCGAGCGGGTGATTACGGCACCCGAAGAAGGTTATATCAAAGACGCACCGGCAAGGCCAGGCGACCTGGTGTCGGCGCTTCAAACACTGGCGACACTGGATGATCGGGACCTGCAACTCGAGAAGCTGAAATGGACCGGTAAACAAAAGCAGGTCTCCAAAGAATATCGTGAAGCCCTGGCGAGCCGTGACCGTTCACAAATCGGTATCCTGCGCGCACAGCTTGATCAGGCCAGCGCGCAGATCGAGATTCTGGACAAGAAACTCGAACGGACCGTCATCACCGCACCGATTAACGGCATAATTGTCAGCGGTGATTTCACCCGCGCCCTGGGTTCCCCGGTCGAGCGCGGGCAAATCCTGTACAAGGTTTCACCGCTGGATGGCTATCGCGTACTGCTCGATGTGAATGAAACCGACATCGCCGAATTGTCAGTGGGTATGACGGGTGAGCTGACGCTGTCCGCGGCAGCTGAAGATACCTTCGAAATCATCGTCGACAAGATTACCCCCGTTTCGGTGCCGGGAGAGGGTGCCAATTTTTTTCAGGTAGAAGCGTCGCTGGTTGAAACACCCGAGTTTCTGCGTCCGGGCATGCAGGGTGTGGGCAAGATCGAGATAGGTCAACGGCGGCTGTTGTGGATATGGACCCATAAGTTTGTTGACTGGTTGCGCCTGCAACTGTGGTCATGGTGGTAGCACATGTCTGATGCTTTGTTCAGTTCGCACTGGTACCGGGTTGCCAAGGTCAAGATCGCGATGCGCACGCATGTGCGTGTGCACCAGCACGTGTACCGCGGTAATACCTGGTATATACTGCGTGATGATTCGTCTGGACGTCATCACCGTTTCAATGAAGTGGCGTACAACTTCATCAAGCTGATCAACGGCCGGCGTACAGTAAACGAAATCTGGGAGCTGATGCAGGACCGGCTCGGTGATGAAGCGCCGACGCAGGAAGAGGTGATCAATTTACTGGGCCAGCTGTATTATGCCGACCATTTGCTGGCCGACCTGGCACCCGATGTCCAGGAACTGATCGATCGTAGACGCAAGGAACGCAAGCGTCTGTTCATTTCGCGGGTCGGCAATCCGCTCGCCATACGCATCCCGCTGGTTGATCCTGATAGATTGTTGAGCCGTTGGCTGCCCTTTGTCAGTCCGCTGTTTACGCGTGCAGCCGGCGCGATCGCTTTGGTCATCATGTTATTTGCGTTGCTGGAGATGACGCGCCACTGGTCCTTGCTGAGCCAACATGCAACGGAGCACGCACTGTCGCCGTACAATCTTTTGATCATCTGGTTTGTCTACCCCTTCATCAAAGGCATACACGAACTTGGTCATGCATTTACTGTAAAAAAATGGGGCGGTGAAGTGCACGAAATGGGCATCATGTTGCTGGTACTGATGCCGGTGCCCTATGTCGATGCTTCAGCGTCGTCTTCGTTCAGGTCCAAACACCAGCGTGTGACCGTCAGTGCTGCTGGCATCCTCGTCGAACTGCTGTTGGCGTCGATCGCATTGTTGCTGTGGCTGAATGTGCAGCAGGGTGTTGTCAGTGACGTATTGTTCAATGTCATGCTGATCGGCGGCATATCTACTTTACTGTTTAACGGTAATCCGTTGTTGCGTTTCGACGGTTATTATGTGTTTGCTGATGCGGTCGAAATTCCTGGTTTGGGTAAGCGTGCCAATAACTATTATCTCTATTTGATACAGCGCTATCTGTTTGACGTGAAGGAAGTCAAATCGCCGATAACAGCCGACGGTGAAATTTTCTGGTTCATAAGCTATGGCGCCGCTGCCTTTGTTTACCGTATTTGCATCATGGTAATGATTACCCTCTACGTGGCAGGACAGTATTTCTTTATCGGTGTTGCCCTCGCGTTCTGGGCGATATTCATGCAACTGGTGATGCCCATCATCAAAGCACTACGTTTCCTGTTCAAGAGCCCGGCACTGTCGCACCGGCGTGACAGGGCGTTGTCTGTCAGCCTGGGATCAATAGCGTTTGCGTTATCGTTATTGTTTCTGATTCCGTTGCCATTGAACACGATGGCACAGGGTGTCGTCTGGATGCCAGAGCACTCCTATGTGCGTGCCGCCAACAACGGATTCGTTCGGGAGATTCTGGTCAACGATGGCGACAAGGTCAAGCACGGCGATGCCTTGATCGTCACCGATGACCCGTTAGTGACAGCGCAGCTAAAGCTGCTTGAATCACAAAAGAAGGAGCTGATGGCGCAATACGATTCGCTGGTGCAGCAGGACATTGTCGAGTCCGAAATTACGCTGGAAGAGATTCGTGTTCTCGAAGGCAAGATTGGACGAATGCACGAGCAGATTTCTGAGATGACGATCACCAGCCCTGTCGACGGTGTCTTCATCATCCCTGAATCCGTCGACCTGCAAGGCCACTACCTCAAGCAGGGTGATTCGATTGCCTATGTGATCGACTTTGAAGATGTCTCCGTGCGTGCCGTGGTGCCGCAGAATGCAATCGGACTGGTCAGAAAACGGACCCACGATGTTGAGCTAAGGGTAAACGGCAAGGTGAATCAGCGGATCGACTCGGCTGTCGAACGGGAGATACCAGCGGCAACCTACCGTTTGCCCAGCAAGGCGCTGGCACAGGACGGTGGTGGAAAAATACAGACGGATCCTTTCGACAAGAATGGCGTTAAAACCAGGGATCAGTATTTTCAGTTTGAAATCGCGTTACCTGATGATACCAGTAGTCAGCATATCGGCCAACGTGTCTATGTACGTTTCAATCATGGCTACCAGCCTATCGGCTGGCAATGGTACCGTTCGTTGGAAGAGCTCTTTCTCGACGAGCTGGGGCGGGTCTGAGTGATGAGCAACGCTGTCATGATAAAAGCATGCACGGGAACCGAAGGGTGCGCATGGCGAATCCTACGGTCTCATTCTTGATGAGCTCGGGTAGAGTCTGATGTTAAACGCTGTCATCAAATCACGGATGACGCTTGCTGCGGCGGAAGCCAGAGAACCGTTACCGCATCCGGGGGTGTACTACGGTGCCTACCCGTTTCGGCCGGAACAAGACAAGGCCTGGCTAGAGGAATGGTTTGCTGGCATTACCAGGCGTGTTTCCAAACCGCAGGCGGCCGACAAAAAGCAGTGGCACCGCTTTACCCAACGTGTCGCAGCAATGGACGGACCACTGAGTAAATTGAGCGAGCGTGGCCTCGACAACTGGATACTCGACATCAAAAGGAAGCTGCGTCACAAGGGCCTGAGTGAAGAGATTACCGCCAGGGCATTTGCCACTATCCGCGAAGTTGCAGGCCGTGAGCTGGGTATGAAGCATTTTGACAGCCAGCTGATCGGCGGTTGGGTCATGTTGCAGGGTATGATCGCTGAAATGCAGACCGGCGAGGGTAAGACATTGACGGCGACCTTGCCTGCCAGCTGTGCTGCGATGGCGGGCATGCCGGTGCATGTCGTTACCGTCAATGATTACCTGGTCGAACGTGATGCAAAGCTGATGCAACCGGTTTACCAACGCCTGGGTTTAACGGTTGGCTGTGTTATCGAAGGCATGGAACAGGACGAACGCAAGCACGCCTACAACTGCGATATCACCTACTGCACCAGTAAACAGCTGGCTTTCGATTACCTGCGAGACCGGCTGATCCTGAAAAAATTTCACTCCAGTCTCGAGTTCAAGCTCGAGTCGCTTTACAGTTCAAAACCAGCGAGCGAACAATTGCTGCTGCGCGGCCTGAACTATGCCATCGTCGATGAGGCCGATAGTGTCTTCATCGATGAAGCCAGAACGCCGCTGATTCTGTCCTGTAAGACCGATAATACCCAGCAGGAAGCGGTGCATCGGGAAGCGATCTGGCTGGCGCGACAGCTCAAGGCTGAGAAAGACTATTCGATCGATCAGAAAGCAAGACGCGTCGAGCTGACCCAGTACGGCAAAGACAACCTGACCGAACTCGCTGACCTCATGTCTGGTGTCTGGAAAGGCGTCCGTCGACGCAATGCACTGGTGCAGCAGGCGCTGACCGCACTGCATTTATACGATCGCGACGTACACTACATGGTCGATGACAGCAAGATCTATATCATCGATGAAAACACCGGCCGTACTATGCCAGATCGATCGTGGGAAGCCGGACTGCACCAGATGATCGAGGAGAAAGAAGGCTGCGAACAAACCGGGCAGACAGAGACCCTGGCACGGATCAGTTATCAGACCTTCTTCAAACGTTATATCCGCTTGTCCGGCATGACCGGTACGGCGCAGGAAGTCAGAACAGAACTGGGCAAAGTCTACGGTCTCGACTGCGTCGCTGTGCCGACCAACAAACCGGTGCAACGTATCATCCGCCCGGAAATCATCTACGCCAACAGTGATGCAAAATGGCGCGCGATTATCGACAGTATCCAACGGGAACACGCGCTCGGGCGCCCGTTGTTGGTGGGAACGCGCACCGTGAAGGACTCCGAGTTATTGAGCGAGATGCTGACAAACGGCGGTTTGCAGCACCAGGTGCTCAACGCCAAACAGGATAAGGAAGAAGCCGACATTGTCGCGCGTGCGGGCCAACAGGGTCAAATCACCGTTGCAACCAACATGGCGGGACGGGGCACCGATATCAAGCTCGATGCCACGTCACTCGAAGCCGGTGGCCTGCACGTGATTGGCTGTGAGAAGAATATATCGGCGCGCATTGACCGCCAGCTCGCTGGTCGCTGCGGCAGGCAGGGTGATCCCGGTAGTTACGAGGCCATACTGTCGCTGGAGGACGACTTTATCGTCCAGCGTTTTGCTGGATTCGCTAAAGTTATGGCGACTGTGACCGATGGGACTCTAGTAGTCAGACCGCAATGGCTAGGCCGACGTCTGATGGCTGTCGCGCAGACTATGAGCGAGTATTCTCATCGTCAGATAAGGAACGCGATGATGAAGGTTGACAAAAAACGGGAGGCAATGCTGGCGTTCAGCGGCAATTCAGAATAAGTAACATGATAAAGACCAGGGACACCACACTAAGCATAGTTCTGATCAGTGGATTGCTCGCCAGCACTGAGCTGATGGCCAATAGCGTGCCCGAGCTCGATTGTCTGATCGAACCCAATATGGTGATCGAACTGAGTAGTCCGGTTTCCGGTGTGCTCGATTCGATTTCGGTCGACCGCAGCGATACAGTGACGCAAGGTGAAATCGTCGCCACGCTGAAGTCGGACATCGAGCAGGTCAAGCTCAGGGCCAGCCAGGAAACCCTGAATTTGAACAAGGTCGAGCAGAAGCGTTCAATCGAGCTGTATCGGGACAACGCGATTACACTGAGTGAAAAAGAACAATCGGATCATGAACTCGCGATCAGTGAACTCGAAGTCGAATCAGCCCGGGCCAATCTGGAACTACGCAATATTCGTAGTCCGATCGATGGTGTCGTGGCTGACCGCTATCTGATGCCGGGCGAATTCATCGAAGACAATCCGATCCTGAAAATCGCGCAACTCAATCCGCTACGGGTGGAGGTGGTCGCACCCGTCACGTATTTTGGTCGAATCGAGATCGGTAAGCATGCTCAGGTAAAGACTGAGTTCGGTTCGTTCGATAGGCTCGTCGCCGAAGTCGTGGTCGTCGATAAAGTCATCGATGCTGCTAGCGGTACGTTTGGCATACGCCTCGAACTCCCCAATGAAGATAACCAAATACCAGGCGGGCTCAAGTGCAGCGTTCGTTTCTTCGATGAAAACGAAGAAGCTGACTATGTAAATCTGCATAATACAGGGATCGAAGCCGATTCTGTGGCTCAACCCGCTACCACCGAACAGCTCGGTACCGACGATAATCGAATCTCGATTTGCCGCCGGATCGGCCCATTTAAAGATAAGGACAGACTGCAGCTGTTGATGGATGCACTCGAAAACGCGATCAACGATTTTCAAGTGCACGATGATATGGACGCCACGACTGCCTATCAGGTGACGACAGAGGTGTTATCCACGAGAGCGGACGCCGACGAGTTGAAAGCGGAAATGAAAGCAGCGGGCGTCAAGGATATCGCGATTGTGAAAAGCACCAAAGGTTTCAGAATTTCACTCGGTTTGTTCAGTAAGCAGCAAAGCGCTCACAATCGCCAGGCGAGCATGGCGGCGCTCGGCTATGAAACCAAGATCACTCAGCAGACCTTGAACAAGGCAACCTACTGGGCCGCAGTCACGACCGAAAAAACCGAAGATGAATTGAGTGGACTGGTCCAGGCAGCCAATGTTAAGGGGACGGACAATCTACTGTACCAGTCATGTAGTACGGAAATACTGGCTTCAGGTGGTTCGCA
>JABDQW010000177.1 GCA_013042055.1 Gammaproteobacteria bacterium
TTAACTGTGATCGAATATTTCATCTGTAATAAAGCCCAATTGATTTCAAAGAGATAAACCGTATCACGGCCGTCAACAGGTGGCGCTGAGCTAACAAGGTGTGCATCGTGAACCATAGAAGCACAAACCCTGTGCGCAACCATTGCACCAAGCCCCAGCGAAATCTAACATACGGACGAACAATGGGTACACGCATCTGGAGGATAACGAGCATGAATAGCATAGAAAAGGAAAGTATGACGTTTCGTGAAGGCGTCGACCTGATGGTCGACCGCGCGGCCCTTATGATGGATCTCAGTCCGGATACGGTCAAGGCCGTGAAAGCCTGCAATGCAGTGTTGCAGGTCAAGTTCCCGGTCAAATTGAGACACAGAACCGAAGTCATCAGTGGCTGGTGGGCGATCCACAGCGCGCATCGCTTACCAGCAAAAGGGGGTTTACGATATTCCCCGATCGTGGGTATGGACGAGGTCGAAGCACTCGCTGCACTGATGACTTATAAATGCGCCATTGCTGATATTCCTTTTGGCGGCGCCAAAGGGGGCCTGATGCTCAAACCGGAACATTATGACGAGACTGAGCTCCATGAAATCACACGACGTTTCACCATTGAACTCGCGAAAAGAGATTTTATCCACCCGGCAACCAATGTCCCAGCACCCGATATGGGAACCTCATCTCGTGAAATGATGTGGATCGCAGACACCTATAAGACACTGTACCCGGAAGATTTGAATCATGAGGCCTGCGTTACCGGCAAACCTCATAACCACGGTGGCGTGCCCGGGCGTGTTGACGCGACGGGTAAAGGACTGCAATACGCTTTGCAGGAGTTCTTTCGTCATCCCGAACTCGTTGCACAAGCCGGCCTATCGGACGGTCTATCCGGACAACGGCTCATCGTGCAGGGACTGGGAAATGTCGGCTTTCACGCCGCTAAAGCACTTGCTGATGAATGTGGAGTAAGCATCATCGCTATCATTGAACAAGATGGTGCGATTTACAACGAGAAGGGCCTGAATGTACACGATGTTCGTCAGTATTTAGTTGAATCGGGTGGACTGAAAGGCTTCCCTGACGGCACATATTCAGCTAATGGCGCCGCTGTACTCGAAATGGCGTGTGACATCCTGATACCCGCCGCTGTGGAATCACAAATTCACGCGGGCAATGCGATGCAAATAAAAGCGAAAATGGTGGTCGAAGGGGCAAACGGACCGGTAACCTACGAGGCGGACGAGATTCTCAGGCGAAAAGGCATCACTGTCCTGCCCGATGTCTATGCCAACGTTGGCGGTGTGACGGTTTCATATTTCGAATGGACACGCAACATCTCGCACATGCGCTTTGGCCGCCTGGAACGCCAATACGATGAGTTACGTGGCGAGTATCTGTTATCAACCATGAGTGAACTGACAGGTAAAAACGTCGATGATCTCAGCCGAAAGAAGATCGTCAGCGGCGCCAGTGAATTGGATCTGGTCCGTTCCGGATTGGACGACACCATGCGCATGGCATTTCAGGATATCAGAGATGTCATGAAAAAGTACCCTCGGGTAAAGGACTACCGTACTGCCAGCTACATACTTGCGCTGGGAAAAATCGTACAGAACTATGAGGACATTGGTCTGATCGACACAAATAGAAACGACTAAAGTCGTATGAAGTTCTCGCAGAGGCGCAAAGGACTCAAAGTTATTTTATATATTAACCGAAGAGGCACAGAGACGCGGAGGTTTTCTCAGAAGAACGGCCTAGTGATAAATCACAGCTAACTGCGATTTAGTAGCGGGCTAGCGTGATAGTAGCGGCTAAAGCCGCTCCGAGAAAAACACCACATAAACTCTGCGCTTCTGTGATTCAAAACAGTATTCGACTTTGCGTCCTTGGCGTCTTGGCGAGAGTTTCTACCCGGATCGTATAAGGCACAATACAGGTGCCCAGTTTATTCGTCTTCGTATGGCACTTCGTATTTTTTTGAAATGGCGTGCATCTTCTCCATTTCTTCATTATAAGGCGCATCCCAGTCTTCCACGCTCATTTCCGCATCGATTGAACTCAGATCATCCATATCGACTGGCCCTGTCCAGTCTTCTGGCGCCTCTACCAGTTCAACATCCATGGCATACCACGTCGATAGATCAAACTCATCGAGCGTGCCGTCAAAATACTGGATCTCAACTGTATTACTGTGTTCATCGATCGCCGTGACCAGAAACCTCTGTGCCTTCTCGGCGTGATGATACCAGCTGTCAACTTCAGGATTTGGAGTGCGTGTCATATCACCATGACCCCCCTGGACAAATATCTGTAAACACCCAAAACAACTGGGTGACCTCGATAGATGACTCGAATAGTGCATCAGTTATTCAGAACTTTCTGAAATGATACATCCGAAAAAAAGTGTACCCTAATGACCTAAATCAACTTCCGGTACGATTGGCGATAATAGCCAATCCGCAGCATAGCCGCCTGGAGACTCCTATCATCACTCATACGCCATCCTGCCTAACCCGGATATTGCGCGTCCGCCAATGCAATATCCGGGCTGAAATGTTTTGACCGTTCTGGTTGGAAGAGAAACGAAATAAGGATTCAACCTAGATTCCGCAGTTGAACACAGATTTAGCACTGCGCGACTTGCAGCTCATTCACTCGCAACGACGTTATTCTTGCCCGATGTTTTTGCCGCATAGAGTGCATTGTCCGCCCGACTGATCAGACTCTTTACGGTATCACCCGGCTTAACACGAGCAACGCCAAAGCTGGCTGTTTTATGACCAGCGTCAGCAAACTCAGTCGCCTCGATGTTGACACGCAATTTTTCTGCTAACGACACGGCTCCTTTCAGTTCGGTTACTGGACAAAAAATCAGAAACTCCTCGCCACCCCATCTGCCAGCGTTGTCGGATTCACGAATCGTGTGACGAATGATGTCGGATATATCAACGAGCAACTGATCGCCCACATTGTGACCAAACGTATCATTGGTTGCTTTGAAATCATCGATATCGAGCAAAATGACCGTAAATCCGCTGTCATAACGCTTAGCTCTAAAGATTTCATTTTCGACGATTTCGTGGATTTTGCGTCGATTATTCAGGCCAGTAAGGTAATCCTGCTCCGACAAGCGTTTGATCTGATCAATCAATCGATTGTGGTTATCAATTAATCTGAAGCCGACCATCGCGGGAAAGATCAGTGATATCGCGACAAACACCGTAATCGAGACGACGTATTCGAGGCGCCTGCTGAAGCTATCCGGTTCGTGCCCACTTATGACCACACCAGCGATTACGTCTTCGAGCCAGAACTGCCAGCAAGTACTCAGAACAATAACCGTTGATAATGCAGCCAACAGCACAAAACTAAAATGATTTTTATTCATGATACGCCGTTTCAGTCATGCACAATGGACATAACTTTCTGACGCTCCTGCATATGCCACAAAACAGCCAAGACTGATTAACTAATTCATTATATATTTCATATAGTTATATAGCACATTTCTAGCAAAATTAAGATCATATCGAAAGTGGTTCCTGCAAAAACATAAACCTAGATTCCGCAGTTGAACACAGAATTAGCGCTGTTCCTCAAGCGTCAGGGCAAGGCGCGACTTGCAGCTAATGGCCATAGTCCTTAGCAAAAGTTGCAACGCCGCCATGGCGCTTAAGGGGCGGC
>JABDQW010000013.1 GCA_013042055.1 Gammaproteobacteria bacterium
TCGCCCTGTACCAATACATTGTCCTCAGTGACAAGCACGATGACCGTTTCTCGTGGTTTGGAATCAACCACAGATTCAGGTAAGGTTATACTCTTAGGTGGTTCCATGACGTCGCTGGATGATGAATTGACCAGCAAAAAGAAAACCAGAATCGTAAAGACATCCATCAAAGAAATCAGATTCAAGCTCGCTTTTTTCTGCTTTGATGAGCGCCCCATGCGCTTCACACGTCTGTTCGGCTTCATGGCGCATCCCCTATAGCTATACTGGGAAATAATTCAATTTCCTGAAGCACGGAATCGTCGCCCTGAACAACCTCAGCAATTCGGACCGCATCCATTATGGTCACAAGATTAGCGTATTCGATCTCCGGCTCCATTAGAACAGTCGCATCCTTTTTATCCATGTACTTCGACTTGATTTTTATCAAATACTCAGACAAGGTTCTGACGTCGTACTCGTCGTCCACTTTTGGAAAACGTGCGATGATTGTCTTGCCATTGCCTATTTCGAGTCCCTTATCTCGGACAATGACTTCAACGGTCAACTTGGGCTTGTCCGCTTTGCTGGCATCACCAGCGCCGGTCGGCAGGTTCAGTTCGAGGATAGTAATTCGCGAGAACACAGCCGTTATCAGCAGAAATGGCACCAGAACAACCATCAAATTTAGAAATGATGTTATGTTCAGTTCAGGCGCTTCTTTATCGAACCGCTTGTAGTGATGTCTTCTTCTAGCCATTCTTCGAAGCCAGTTCAGTCTGACGTTTGGCGAAGTCTGAAATCAAGTTGAGTGTCTTCACCGAGGCCATTTCCAGGCTGTCGACAATTTCCGACGTTTTCGAGGTCAAGGTGGCATGGACGATCAGCAGAGGAATCGCCACCATCAGACCGAAAGCGGTTGTGTTCATGGCGACGGAAATACTGGCCGACAGCAGGTCTGCCTTCTCCGCTGGATCAGCATTGGCAACGGCTGTAAACGCTTCGATCAGACCCATGATCGTGCCAAGCAATCCGAGCAGCGTTGCAATGTTTGATAGCAGCGCAACATAGGGCGTACGTTTCTCGAGCTGAGGAATGATCTCCATCATGCTCTCTTCCATTGCAATTTCGATATCGTCACGCCGACGCACCGAGCCCTGTCGAGCCAGTCCCATATTGAGTAAGCCGCCTATAGCGGAGCCATCCTCTTTTAACACGCCACGGGCTTTTTCAAAATGTCCCTGTTCAAGTATCGGATGAATATCGCCCCACACCCTGCGGTTCTGCATCTTGACCATATTCAACTTGACGTAACGTTCTGCCGAAATAGCGGTACCAATTGCGAATACGATCAATATAGGGTACATGAATATGCCCCCTGTCTGGAAAAACATGACAATCGATTCTAAAACACCCATCTTACTATCCTCTTAACGGTTATTTTTTTATTGTGGTATCTGCGTAAGCTCGTAAAATTCGAGTTCACGCAAAAACACTTCTTTATCAATTAGTCTACTACTCTCATCGAGCAATCCCGATTTGAGGCTTGTTTCAACGCCGACCTCAGAGTTTTTCCACGGTACGATATACAGCGACTTGGGTGCTTCCTTGTTACCAATGATCGAAATACCCGACAACTCCTTGACTTCGTCCTCTGCAAATAATCGAAAGGATAAGATCAGCAAAGCGAAGGCTGCCACTAACATTTTCATGATATCGCGTCGTGTCACATTCTGGTCTTGAGATCTGCTATCCAGATCTCAATAGTTTTATCATTCGGGTCCTGTTTTTGATATTTCTCAAACTGTTCCAATGCGCATTGAACATCACGCAAATACAAATCGCATAGAATCCCTAAATTTCTGATCGCGGGCAAGTAGTCTGGATTTTCTGATAATGCGTTGGTGTATACGTTTCTCGCATCAACGAAACGCCCCTGCTTGCGATAAAGAATACCCAGTTCATTATTGGCAACCGGTTGAGATTGGTCGATCTCCAGAGCTTTCAACAGATATTCCTCTGTCATTTTTTCATCACCTTTATGACGATAGGCCATTGCTAGATTGATATAGGGCGCTGTCAGTCTGTTCTCTTGTTCGACTACCTTGTCTAACATCTCGATTGCCGTATCGTACTGTTCAGCCTGGAGTAGCTGCAGCGCTTGGTCAAAGCTGCGTTGGACATCGCCATCAACTGTAACGACCTCCCCCTTCTTGATCGTGGATATTTTTGCAGTCTGAGTTGTACATGCAGATATGGCGGCAAGCGCACAAGAAACTGTAGCGATAATTACGTATCGATAGCTGTGTGCGTGCAGCTTCATTCCATCAATCCTCGATCATTGCAGTAGTTTCCGCCTGTCTTTTGTCCTGTTTCTCATCGGCGCTCTTCGGTTGTTGACTCGTTGGTACCAGGCTCTCGACAAATGGATTTTCCTGCTCGGACTTGGCGTACCTCGCCGGCATCAACACTGCGAGTTTTGCGATACTTTTGTCTACCCATTTGTTATAGATACCAATAGATAAAAATTCAATGTTTTTCTCGTGAACAGCAATGGCTTTTTCTTCGAACGGATAGGCCTGCTCCTCGAGTACAAGATTGTATTGTTCAAGTTCGAGATCATTCAAATGATCCGGTCGTTCGGACTCCATCAGTGCACGACTAAAATGGAAATAGATTTCCGCTAATTGGTATGTGGCCGCAGACGTGACCTCGCTGACTTCATAATCAATCAACTTGTTAATGCGGTCGATAGCGGTTTTCATGCGCTTCTTTTTCTTGTTCAAATTTTTCTTGAATGGTTTAACAAGTTTGACATCGTAAAAAGCGGTTAATGCGGGCTCCGATAGAACCAGAGCAGCGCTTGCTGCGAGATAACGCGTACGGTCGGTTCGTTCTTTACCCGCTTTTGCATCGGCTTGTACGATCGCTTTTAGCTCAGCGATATACTTTTTGTTGTCATTCGTTTTCTTATAGATGCTTGCGATTTTATCGTGCATTTCGATGGCATCTTCTGCCGGGCTGGGAAACGCGTTGACATATTTCTTATAAACACGTACGGCGTCTAGTAGTTTCTCGGCCTGTTCATACAGTTCAGCGGACGAAACCAATGCTTCGCGCTTGAGTGCTGGATCAGTCGTTTCTTTCTCTACACGTTCAAACTCCGCTGCGGCAGATGCCAGCTCCCCATTTTCTTTGTAGACGATAGCAAGTTTTTTCGTGATCTCGGGCTGTAGTTTATTCTTGGGATAACGTCGGCGAAAATCGACTAAGACACGTGCTGCGGCTGGCCAGTCTTTCAGGGTCATCAAAGAGGCCGCAGCGTCGTATTCTGCAGTAGGTCTTATTTTTGCAGCGGGTGTGATTTTGCCGATTCTTAAGAAGTGATTCGCCGCTTCGCGATGTTTCTCCAGTTTTCTTTGTTGTTCACCCTGCTTATATATCGACGCGGCAAGATTTTCGGTCAGCTTGACCCGGCTCTCGTCTTTCTCCTCCGTAAGAGACAGTACACTAGCGTACGCATTTTCAGCATCTGCAAAGTTTGTTAGGTCGAACGACGCATGTGCTACAACCAGCCAGGCTGAGCGAATGAGCTTTTTTTCCGCCTGTGGATACTGCTCGAGCAGTTGACGTCCGGTTTTGACCGCAAGCGGATAATCCTTCAATTCATAGAGCAGGTCTGCGGTCGCAGACAGGATAACAGCAGCATTTTTATGTTCGGGATAATGCTCGACGAATTTGAGCGAACTACGAATGATTTCTCGTTTGACTAATACACGGTCAGACGGAGGTGCTTTCTCTAGATATTTGCGGTAGGCATAGACTGCAGCGTAGCCTGCTTCCGAAGACTTCTCATGCCGAGGATAGTTATAGGCCGTGCGTTCATATTCCAAAGCTGCATCTCGGTAAGCGTTGTTCTCCAACATCAACGCAGCCAGACTGTAGTTCAGCCCTGGCGCCTGCTCATCTTCGGGAAATGATTTAAGAAACTCTCGGTACCAATGAATGGCTTCGGCATAGTTCTCCTTTTTATGTTTGGTTAGGCGTTTGTCCTGATAGAGCGCATGATAATGACCGGCCAGGTCCGAAAGATTGGACTTGAGAAAGGCCAGAACAACTGGAAACTCTTTAATGTCAAAAAACCGCCAGTAATTCGCATTCAGGCCATAAGTATTCGAATAGTTCTTCTTCGAGTCTATAACCAGCTTAGGAAAGCCACCTTTAAGATAAATCTCTATAACACGTATGTTGAAGTATGGTGCGACCTTATGCAGGGCATTACGCTCTACAAAACTGTTATAGGTCGTAGCTGCATCATGGTAACGACGCTTTTCGAGATAGTGCTCACCAAGATGACTATAAACACTGGCTTCATATATACGTGGACCAGCTTTGGAAAAAAAGTCAACGATCGCTTCGGCCCCACCAAGGTAAGAAAAGCTCAGACTGATAACACGGTAGGTGTCGTCAACGCGCTTTTTCTCGATTTTGTTGTCTATCTGCTCGAGTTCATAGCCTTCATCGATCTTGTAGTCCAACATGGCGATAAAGTCTCCAAGCGCCTCTTCGTATAGATCCTGCTTGAAGTAGGCCCAGCCCTGTTTGTACAAAGCCAGTTCGTAAAAAGCAGACCCTCTGCCTATATTGATGATCACCTGGTAGGCTTCGTCGGCGTCGAGGTAACGCTTACGCGTGAAAAAGTACTCTGCGCGTCTGAAGTGAGCCTCATCCAGGTGTCGCGAGTTCGGGTACTTCTGTACCATTACATTGAGCGTGGCTATGGCTTTCTCTATCTGACCGGTCTCCTCATAAGCACGCGATAACTGGTACATTACCTGATCATTACGCTCGTATAGTGGATACTTCTTTAACAGCCCGAGATACAACTCGATCGCTTCCATCGCACCAGCCACCTGTAGATCTTCTGCCTTACCGGTGGGTGATACGACTTGCGGCTCTTTGTTGTTAAATTTCTGCTGCTGCGAGGCTCGTTCACTGAAGGCTTTTTCTGATTCAGAAATGTCAGCAATAGCGCCTGATTCGCTGCTCTTATCGTGGTCGCTGTTCGCAAGAATGGCTGCAGCCGCGTCCGTCGAATCCAGTAGCTGTGTCGCAGGCGCAGTCATACGCGTGGTATGCGTCGACAGTGGCGTTTTGATCGGGCCAGCAGATCCTGTATGAGAGTTTGTCAGCGCTGCCACGGTAGATGCGGTTACATCTGCATCAGACGCGTCGAGTACGGTCGCGGAAGTAGCCAATCCGGCAGTCGCGGAATACTCTTTCTCTATTTTCAGGTCTGCCAGACGGCGGATCGCCTCCGGCGTCATGTCCGTCTCGGGTGTTTCCTCGAGGTAGCGCTGATAACTTTCCAGGGCTTTGTCCAAACTGCCGTCGATGACTTCTTCCTTGATTTCGAATTCGACCGTTTTTAAACTGCCTAAAGTGCCTTCAGTCCCATAGCTCGCACAGCCCGCTACAAGAATGCCATACGCTGTCATCACTACTGCTACTGGGATCCAGCATCTCATGGTGCAACCTTTTCATCTGTACTTGACGCATTGGCCTCGGCTGATTGCTCAAGCAATTTCCTTTCCTGCTGTTTGGTTGCACGGTCATAACTTTCCGCTAGTGCAAATCTTGCTTTGATCTGATATTCCTCCAAGCGCTTGCGACGCTTGTCGAGTTCGTTGATCGCCATCTGCTCCAGCACGCGACCTTGTCTGGCCATAATGCGTTTGAGTTTGGCCTGGGTTTCCGTTAGATTGGTACGAAGTTGCTGTATCGGGATCGTATAACCCTCATAGCTCTGTGTGGCGGCCTGGCGTGTGCGAATGAAAGCACGGTGCTGCTTGTGGAGATCATCGATTACACCATCGAGATCTTTCAGGTTCTTATAAGCCTTGGTGAGACGATGGTCGAAGGCGGACTTTATACGCCAGTCAAGTACCCCAGACAAGCGTTTCATGCGATACAGGATATCCTCTGTGGCGACACTCGGATTAGCCTCTAGATCCACCTTCATTTTCGTCAATCGATCCATGAGCGCGCGTTCGTCTGCGGTAGCGAGATATTCTGGACGACGTAGTATCAACAAGGAACGAATACGCTCATTCAATCGATCACGTTGTTCGACACGAAGACGCATACGAGAATCAAGCTTTTTGAATTTTTTTTCGACAGGGGGCAGCAGTGGCTCATAATAGCGACGTCGCAGTTCAATGATATCCTCATATACAGTCAAATCACGCAACCAGGTCGTCAGATTCTCTCTGAGATCTGCCAAGTCCTTGTAGTTTTTCAACGATTCCTGGAAATCGTGCGCTGCCATCAAGTCCATGATGTAGCGGGTCTCAGGACTATCCGGCAGGTCACGCAGATTAACTACCCAGTTCTTGTCCTTTTCACCCTGTTTGCTGACAAGTGCGGTAAGAAACTTGCCTTCGCGGATACTTTTAATGGATGCATCCAAGCTGTCTATCTCTTTGGCAAATACGTCCATCGCCTTGCCATACATGATCGCTGCCTTGCCGTGTACGTTGAGTTTGCTGTAGGCATAGGGTACGGCCATCATTGCTTCCTGCACGGAGTAATTGGTTTGCTCCCTTTCATGCAACAGGCTCCAGGTCACAAGTGCGCGGTCATATTTCTTACGTGCGACCTCAACCCAGCCAGCACCCAGCAGGGCTTTGTTAGAAAACGGTCCGTCGAGTCGTATCCGTGAGAAATAGTAGCCCGCTTTATCTGCGTCGCCTGCATCAAGGTAATAATTGGCAAGTTTGAGGTTTCCCTTGTCTTTTAGTGCCAATACCGCTTTGTCGTCGGTAAAGACCTTACCCAGATCATCCAATGTAGAGAGACCCTGCTCCGTCAGTCCGGTTTGCAAATAGGCCATCGCCAAGTTGTACTCGACATAGCCGCCATACGGATTATTCACTACGCTTCTAAGGGACTTCAGCAGCTTGATCGCTTCTTCGAACTTGCCTACGGAAACATATATCTGTGCACGCAAAAACATTTCATCGCTGCGAATACTCTTCGCTACTTCACCTTCAATCAGTTCTATCGCGTGTAAAGCATTGACATAATCCTGTTTACGATAATAGAGACGGGCTAACCGAAACGCGGCTTCATTGCGTTCAGTTTTTGCAACATTACTCGCTAGCACGGTTTCAATGGCACGACCGGCGCGCAAATGCATGCGGTAATATAGCTCAAGATCACCGACGGCAAATTCGGCCTGACCACGATGCCAAGCAAAGCTATCTAGCTTGGGCTCGTCCAAGCCGAGGTGCTGTCCCAGCTCTATATCGAGATGCGAAATGGCTCCGAAATAGTCATCCTGGTAAGCGTGATACAGAATCTCACCGTAGAAGATGTCGCGCAATTCCTGATGCGACTTGACTGTGCCGAACGCGGCCAGAGGAGATAGCAGAAGAGCTGCTACACACAAACGCAAACTCATGCGCTACCAGTCCCTGAACTGGATATCCTGTTCGGTTGATTCAGGACCGGCAATCTTAATCTCAACGAACTTTGGACCAATGTCCTTTGTGACACGATAGTCCCCACTACGCTTGTATTCACCGCCAGCTGGAGCTTTACCTACATAGCTGACGACAAGTTCGTGCTCACCAGTTCTAACATTACCCAGATATAGTCGCTGAACACCACCCATTTGCAAGGCTTCGAGCTCACGGAAGGAGTAAAGATGTTGAGCGACAACCTTATCATCGAGCTTGATTTGCACCGAGTCGAGTCTGAAGTCGTCGCCTTCATGCATCGAGAGAAATAGCGAAACTTGGGTGTTCGACGGAAACAGTAACTTTTCTTCGAGTTTCGCCAGTTCGGCGCTCAGATTGAGCACATCTTTCTTGACGTCCTGTACCTGCTCATCGAGACTCTTGATCTGCTCGCGCGAAACTTCTTCAGCGTTGACTGCAACTGACAACAATGCTGCGAGGAAGAAGCTGTAGAAAAGCAAGCATTTTCTCTGTGCGTGCGAATGCATAGTCGTAATCCATCATGAATAAATCTGTCAATAAAACCGTCTTAATCATTTTGTGTACGTTTTGCTCATTTACACAGCAATGAAAAAGACCGTAACGATCTATTCATCCCACAGCACAGCCGTATTGCTGACTATGCCTGCTTGGTTTACACCGGCGTCGAGGCCAAATGCTGTATGACGAAGGGAGCCCTGAAATACCGTTTCGCACATCAATACATCATAGCCCAGCGAGGCTTGTGCGATAGGCTGCCTCGTCAGTCATTTCATAGTTCAATTGATGGTGACCTGCAAGCTTTTAGCGAGAAAACGAATGGAATTTGACACTGTAAAACCTGCCTCACGCAGCGTCTTATTATTTTATTTCAGTTATTTATATGTATTTTTAGAATTTACTCTAACTATTCAATCATCATAATATTCTGATATACTGGACACTTCGGCTCAAGTTCTGCTGATGGCAGCTGATTCGATCAAGCTTGATACGGACTCGGGAAATTGCACGTCGATAACGGTGCCGACACCGGGTTTGCTGTCTATGCGTATCGGCCAGTGAAAACGGTCAGATAAACGCTTTACAATCGTCAAACCAACGCCGTGTCCGTTAGCCATGGTATTATCACCCCGAAAATACGGTTTGAAGATATCGTCCACATGTTTTTGTGAAATTCCCTTACCGCTATCTTTGACGACGACCTTGTTCTGTTCGATGCTGATTTCAACGCTGCCTTGATCGGTGTAAAGCAGCGCATTTCGAATCAGATTACCGAACAGAATTGCCAGTACTTTTTCTGAAGCCGGTACGCTCAATAGATGTCTTTGCAAAAATTTAATGTTCAACTGCTTATTATTCAACAGCTGGGCCCGGTCAATTTCATTTGCAACAACATCATTAACTGATACAAGTTCAATTCCCAGTGCTTGATCAGATTCTCGTGCCAGTAATAAGAAAGCCTCAGTCAATTCCTCCATATCAGCAATAGCACGCCTGATACGCGCCAAGGTAGTCTGCGCGGACTCTGATAAGCTGTCGTCAGCTGATAGCATATCAACTGCGATGGACATGACCGTTAATGGGCTGCGCAACTCGTGACTGGCATCGCGCGTAAAATTATGCTCGCGTGCGATAAACGCTTCCAGACGTTCTCCTAGATTGGCTATTGCATCGGTTAATACCCGTATATCGTCGTCTACATCATAGGGAAAATTTTCCAATCTGAGTGGAGATATGTCATGTGACGCTATATCGACCTTATCTAGCTGTCGCGCTAACCAGATGACAGGTGAGATCGTACTCTTGCTAAATCGGTAGGTAATCCACAGCGATAGGTATAAAACGATCAACACCAATGCAAGTGGAAACAGGCCATAGTATGCAGCGAGTGTATCTACCTGCCCGCGATTGTATAGCAGGTATACTGTCTCACCCTGTTCAATGCTGGTGAGCAAAACGAGTTCATCATCCTCGTATTCGTAGAAGCCGGGCTCTAATGGCATGCGCGCTTGCACGGACTGAGGTAATTCATCGACATTAAAGTAACCGGTCAAATTCAGTGTACGCGGCAGTGGAAAGGTTTGATCTTGCTTATAGTTCCGCCAAAAATACTCGGCTTCCTGTTTAATTGCTTGCTTGATCAGGATTTCTTCAAGAACAATGCTGGCAAAATACACACTGAGTAGCGCCGCGACACTGATTAATGCACCCTGGAGCAAAAATGCCCGATTGATTTTGTCGATCAGGCCATTATGTTTCGACATCAGTATCCACTATTCTGTATCCGCTGCCCTGGATGGTATGTAACAACTGCCGGTCAAATGGTTTATCGATCACTTTGCGCAAGTTGTATAAATGGCTTCGAAGCGTATCACTATCGGGCAAGATGTCGCCCCAAACCTGACGTTCCAGTTCACGGCGACTGACGACCGCGGGCGACGCGCGCATCAAGACGGTGAGTATTCGCAGCCCAATCGG
>JABDQW010000178.1 GCA_013042055.1 Gammaproteobacteria bacterium
CTGACGGATGCGGTACTGAAAGAACTCGATATCGCACTTGATCATCACGAACTGGTCAAGGTCAAACTGGCCGTGGGCGATCGCGATACACGCAGGCAGATGGCTGACCAAATTTGTCGCGAGTGCGACGCAGAGCCGGTTCAGTCTATCGGAAAAACCTTATCGATCTATCGTGCAAACCCTGAGAAAGCGCATGAGAAAGCGCATATAGTATTACCTAAGGGCTGAGACATAAGCCGCCAATATCACAAATTCACGCATTGGCATTATCAGGTACTAAGCTTTTCTATGTAACTGAATTATCGAACGCTTTGCGTTTATTTGCGATTATTTGCGTTATTCGCGGCAATATATCTACGTTAGCCTTTAGACAAATAACTACCTAACGACATGGCAAGATCGAAAAGCAGCAAGCGCTGGCTGAACGAACATTTCGATGATGAGTACGTACGCCGCGCCCAGCAACAAGGGTACCGTTCACGCGCCGTCTACAAACTAATCGAAATTCAGCAAAAGGATCACATTCTCAAACCCGGTATGACGGTGATCGATCTCGGCGCGGCGCCTGGTAGTTGGTCTGAATATGCCCGTAGCGAACTGGGTCGAAACGGCCGATTGATTGCACTCGATATTCTGGCGATGGAGCCGATGCAGGGTGTGGAAATTATAAAGGGAGATTTCAGAGAAGATGCTGTCCTCGAACAACTGCTGCAGTTGTTGAACGAAGCAGGCGCCGATCTTGTAATTTCCGATATGGCCCCCAATATAAGTGGCATGGAAGCGGTTGATATCCCCCGTTCCTATCACCTCGCCGAACTGGCGCTTGATCTGGCGCGGCAGGTCTTGAAACCGGGCGGGGGCTTGTTGGTGAAACTGTTCCAGGGCGAAGGTTTTGATGACTATGTCGGCGAGCTAAAGCACGATTTTAAGCGTGTGGTAATGCGCAAGCCCAAGGCATCAAGGGCGCGCAGTCGAGAAATCTACGCGATGGCTACGGGATATAAACCGTAACTAAATCAGGGATTAATCGATACAAAGTGGCAACGGCTGTTGAACTATAGTATGGTTAAAGCAGTCCGTATTTAAAAGAACTCAATCTGATACAGGAGCGATAACGTGAACGACGTCGCAAAAAATATCCTTCTTTGGGCTGTGATCGCAGTTATTTTGCTCTCTGTGTTCAGCAACTTCAGCAAACAGACCGGGTCCCAGAAACCGCTGTCTTATTCATCATTCATTCAGATGGTACAGTCCGGTGAAATTGCCCAGGTTACGATCGATGGCCGCGATATTAAAGGCAATCTTAGTAACGGCAATCCCTTCACCACATACAGCCCAGAAACGGACAATCGCGCACTGGTCGGCGATCTGCTCGAGCACGACGTCGAAATCAAGGGCGTACCACCGGAAGGCCAGTCGGTGCTGATGCAAATCTTCATCTCATGGTTCCCGTTCCTGTTACTTATTGGCATCTGGGTGTTCTTCATGCGCCAGATGCAAGGCGGTGCCGGCGGCCGCGGTGCGATGTCATTTGGCAAGAGCAAAGCCCGTATGCTGGGTGAAGACCAGGTCAACGTAACATTCGATGATGTTGCAGGTGCGGAAGAGGCCAAGGCGGAAGTGGCTGAATTGGTCGATTTCCTTCGCGATCCGGGCAAGTTTCAGAAGCTGGGCGGCCGTATCCCCAGCGGCATCCTGATGGTGGGCGCACCAGGTACCGGTAAGACTTTGCTGGCCAAGGCCATTGCCGGTGAAGCCAAGGTGCCGTTCTTCACCATTTCGGGTTCTGATTTCGTTGAAATGTTCGTTGGCGTTGGCGCCTCGAGGGTGCGCGATATGTTTGAAACGGCGAAGAAACACGCACCCTGCATCATCTTTATCGATGAGATCGACGCGGTCGGCCGTCACCGTGGGGCTGGCCTCGGCGGTGGGCACGATGAGCGTGAGCAGACCCTCAATCAGTTGCTGGTCGAAATGGACGGTTTTGAGGGTAACGAGGGTGTAATCGTGATGGCAGCCACCAACCGTCCGGATGTACTGGATCCGGCGTTGTTGCGTCCCGGTCGTTTCGACCGCCAGGTCGTGGTGCCACTGCCGGATATTCGCGGCCGCGAGCAGATTCTCAAAGTTCACATGCGTAAGGTACCCACCGATGCCAAGGTCGACGCATCGATCATTGCACGTGGCACCCCCGGCTTCTCTGGTGCCGATCTTGCCAACCTGGTTAATGAGGCTGCGCTGTTTGCTGCGCGCGAAAGCAGTAAGCTGGTCAATATGTCGCATTTTGAACGCGCCAAAGACAAGATCATGATGGGCGCCGAGCGCCGTTCCATGGTTATGTCGGAAGAAGACAAGAAGCTGACCGCCTATCACGAAGCCGGCCATGCGATCGTCGGTCGCCTTGTCCCAGAGCACGATCCGGTGTACAAGGTCAGTATCATTCCACGCGGCAGGGCATTGGGTGTAACGATGTTCTTGCCGGAAGACGATCGCTACAGTTTCAAGAAAAAACAGCTCGAGAGTCAGATATCCAGCCTGTTCGGCGGACGTATTGCCGAGGTCTTGATCTTCGGTGAAGACAGCGTGACCACCGGGGCCTCCAACGATATCGAACGCGCCACCGAGATCGCTCGCAATATGGTGACCAAGTGGGGACTATCGGAGCGCCTCGGGCCATTGTCTTATACCGAAGATGAGGGCGAGGTATTCCTGGGTCGTTCAGTCACCCAGCACAAGAACCTGGGCGATGACACGGCACGCATCATCGATGAAGAGATACGTAACTTCATCGACCGTAACTACGAACGCGCTGCGAACATTCTCAAAGAGCATATGAATATCCTGCATTTGATGGCCGATGCGCTGATGAAGTACGAGACCATCGACAGTACACAGATCGATGTGCTGATGGAGGGTAAAGTACCACCCCCGCCGGACGACTGGACTGATACCTCGGACACGACGTCCGAAGACGCGGGTAGTGGTCCGGATACACGAAAGGCCAAGAGTGACGGGCCGATCGGTGGACCGGCCAGCGAACACTAAACCTCAAAGCCGCGCCCCGCGCGGCTTTTTTCTGGTCGGTTAACAGAAACAAATTTAACCGCAGAGGCTGCAGCTAAGTCGGAGGCAAAAAGCATAGTTATTTAAGCCGCGAATAACGCAAAACACGCAAATGCTTTTTTTGTTACTTTCATAGAAAATACGCGCTCATTTAGCGTTTTTCGCGGCAATAAAAGATCTAAACCAAAAAATATGAAATAATCATCGGCTAATATTGCCAAGTCCGCAATGGTCGGCTGTTAACTACAGAAATTTTCGCGTTTTTTGCGTTATTCGCGGCAATGAAAGATTCTCAACCAAAAAATATGAAATAATCATCCGCGCATAGCGCCAGGATCGCAATCGTTTCCTGTTAACTGCAAAAACATATTGGCGTTTTTTGCGTTATTCGCGGCAAAATAATAAGTCTGAACTTCGAACGTTTTCATGACCGGGCATCTATCCTTAGGCACCAGGCAATTCGACCTGTCGCGTTCGATCGTGATGGGTATTCTTAATGTAACGCCGGATTCGTTTTCTGATGGCGGGCAGTTCGATCGTGTCGACCAGGCGGTTGCACACGCAATGCGTATGCAGCAAGACGGTGCCGATATCATCGATATCGGTGGTGAATCGACACGCCCGGGTGCGCGACCGGTCAGCGCCGAGCAGGAACTAGAACGGGTGATCCCGGTGATACGAGCGATCCGGCGTGAGAGCACGATCCCGATTTCGATCGACACCAGTAAACCCGATGTTATGCGAACGGCAGTGGCAGCGGGTGCGGATATGGTCAATGATGTCAATGCGCTGCGGGCGCCTGCCGCATTACAGATCTGTGCCGAGCTTAGAGTCGCGGTTTGTTTGATGCACATGCAGGGTGAGCCGCGAACCATGCAACAGCAGCCTCACTATGATGATGTGGTCGAGGAGGTTACCGATTTTTTGCGTCAGCGCTATCAGGCGTGCCTGGATGCAGGGATTGACGGCGACCGTATCGTGCTCGATCCGGGATTTGGCTTTGGCAAAACCCTGGAGCACAATTTACAATTGCTTGACAAACTCGATGCGATTTGTGCGCTAGAATTACCGCTGCTGGTCGGCATTTCGCGCAAGAGCATGCTCGGGGCAATACTCGACAAGCCGGTCAACGAAAGACTTTATGGTGGCATAGCAGCCATGGTTATCGCTCACTGTAAAGGCGCTCGCCTGTTCAGGGTTCATGATGTGGCGCCAAGCCGAGACGCACTGGCTTTGTGCGATGCGCTCAAATCGGAGTGAAGGGTAGCAGAATGACGAAAAAATATTTTGGCACGGATGGTATTCGCGGTAAGGTCGGTGAGGGCATGATGACCGCCGAAAAGGTGCTCAAACTGGGCTGGGCGGCAGGCCGGGTTTTCGCCGGTCAGGGCAGGAAATTGGTTGTGATCGGTAAGGATACGCGTATTTCCGGTTATATGCTGGAATCCGCACTTGAGGCTGGGCTGTCCGCTGCGGGTGTCGATGTACGCCTGTTGGGTCCAATGCCGACCCCCGGGATTGCCTATCTAACGCGCACCCTGCACGCATCGGCGGGAATCGTAATCAGTGCCTCACACAATCCGTACTACGACAATGGCGTCAAATTCTTCTCCGCAGCGGGAACAAAGCTGGCTGATGATACCGAAGAAGCCATCGAGGCGATGTTCGACCAGCCGATGCAAACCGTCGATTCGGCTGAATTGGGCAAGGCCATGCGCGTACCCGATGCGCAGGGCCGATACATCGAAGCCTGCAAGGCCACGATACCGATTACAGTCCATTTCAATGGACTTAAGATCGTACTCGATTGTGCCAATGGCGCAACCTATGATATCGCGCCCCATGTGTTTACCGAACTTGGCGCCAGGGTCAGCGCAATCGGCGCTGATCCGAATGGTCTCAATATCAATGCCGAAAGTGGTGCGACCAATCCCAATAAGTTAGCGAAACGCGTTGTTGCCGAAGGCGCCGACCTGGGCATCGCCTTTGATGGCGACGGTGATCGCGTGATCATGGTCGACGGCGAGGGCGAAATTGTCGATGGCGATGAACTGGTTTATATCATCGCGCTCGCGCGGATGAAATCCGGCATCGCAATCGATGGTGTGGTCGGAACTCAGATGACCAATATGGGACTCGAACTGGCGTTGCGCGCACTCGGCCTGGGCTTCGTGCGTGCCGCGGTCGGTGATCGTTATGTGCTTGAATTAATGAAGCAAAAGGGCTGGAACCTGGGTGGTGAGTCGTCGGGACATATTATTTGCCTGGACCGCACCACAACCGGAGATGGCATTGTCTCGGCCCTGCAAGTGCTGGCCTACCTGGCTGAAACCGGACAGACATTGCATCGCGCCAAATCGGGTATGACCAAGTTGCCGATGCAAATGATCAATGTACCGCTGTCATCGAGCGCCGATCCGATGTCGTCACCGCAGGTTAGCGATGCGGTCCTCGAAGCCGAGCGTGAACTCAATGGTAACGGCCGCGTATTACTGCGGCCCTCGGGGACGGAGCCCTTGATCCGGGTCATGGTGGAAGGCAGCAATGCCGCATTGGTGCAGAAACTCACTCAAAATATCGCAAACACCGTAGCCGCCGCCGTCTAGCTTATCACCACGGGTACCGACCTCGTTTTCGCAGACTGTCTTCTGCTCGTCATGCCTGCATGTTTCTTGCAGGAATACAGTGATTTAATGCAGGATTTTTGTTGAACCGCAGAGGCGCAGAGTCACAGAGAAATGCTTAATGCGACGTGGGTTGGCGGGCTGCCGTTAAACAGTGACTATCACTGCTCGGATTGTCGCGTCGGAGTGTCTGTTGCCACGGTTTGGCTTTAGTTTCCTCTGTGCCTCAGCGTCTCTGCGGTAATTACAGCTTTCTCCAGTCTGGATTTATTCGAGCTGATCGATATCTCGATAGCCCCTCACCAAAGAACTGCGTATATAACCCATTATCGTCATTGATTTATTCAGTGTCGGCAGGTATGCTTTGCCCCTTTTGAAATTCGGTGGAGTCAGTGATGCGTCAAAAGATGGTAGCGGGCAACTGGAAAATGAATGGCACCACGAACAGTGCGCGCGAATTGATCAGTGGTATCAAAGCCGGCCTCGACGGCCCGTCCGCTGAGGTCGTTGTCTGTCCTCCTTTTGTCTATATACCCACAGTTGCAACGGAAATTGCGGGTTCTGCGATCAAGCTGGCGGCCCAGAACATGTGCGACAAAGACGTGGGCGCGTTCACCGGTGAAATTTCGGGACCGATGCTGAAAGACAGCGGTTGCGAGTACGTGATTCTGGCGCATTCGGAACGCCGCGCGATGTTTGGTGAAACCGATGAGGTCGCTGCCCGTAAGTATGCCGCAGCGCTGAACAACAACCTCAAGCCGATATTCTGCATCGGTGAGACCTTAGGTGAGCGTGAACAGGATATAACCGAAGACGTTATCGCTCGCCAGATCGATGCCATCATCAATGCCGAAGGTGTTGCGTCGTTGGCCAATGCGGTAATCGCCTATGAGCCGGTCTGGGCGATCGGTACCGGTAAGACGGCAACACCCGACCAGGCGCAGAATGTGCATGCTTTCATCCGTCAACGCGTCGCCAATCTAGACGCTGGCATTGCCGAGAGTCTGCGCATTCTGTATGGCGGCAGCATGAATCCAGGTAATGCTGCTGATTTGATAGCACAGCCGGATATCGACGGTGGCCTTATCGGTGGAGCTTCGCTCAAAGCTGACGACTTTCTCGCCATCATCAACGCGGCAGGATAAGATCCCGTGGATATCATTCTTCTTGTTCTGCACGTAGTATTGGCGCTGGGTATCATTTCTCTGGTACTGTTGCAAAAAGGTGCAGGGGCTAATGCAGGCGCAGTATTGGGCGGTGGCGCGGGCAGCGTTTTCGGTGCCAGCGGCTCGTCCAACTTTCTGAGCAAGACAACGGCTATTCTGGCTACGGCTTTTTTTATCAATAGCATGGTGCTGGCTTATATGGCTTCCCACCGCGAAGGGCCAGCGACAGTGATCGACCAGATTGAACAGTTCCAGCAGGTGGACGAGACCGCACCTCAGTCGACGATTCAACCACTGGATCAGACCACAGACGAGACTGTACCGCTACCGTTCGATGAGCCTGTCGAAACTGATGTGCCACTGCCGGCAAATGAAGAAACGACACAATCTGATGTACCACCGCCTGCTGGCGAAACAAAGTAAATTCCCAACAGGACAAGGGGCCCACAGGGCAAGGGGTAGGACAAAGATCGGCCGATGTGGTGGAATTGGTAGACACGCTATCTTGAGGGGGTAGTGGCGAAAGCCGTGCCGGTTCGACTCCGGCCATCGGCACCATTCATGGATGACTTTATAAATAACCAAAATTGTAACTAACGGTTGCATCAGCTGGCCTGTGCAACTGCGGAGCGAGTAAATGCTGGAAAATTACCTACCGGTATTGATCTTCATCGTCATCGGCCTGCTGGTTGGAGGCGGCGCGATGTTCGTTGGAGGCTTCGTACTGGCACCATTTCGGCCGGACAGTGCCAAGAATTCTCCTTTTGAATGCGGATTCGAAGCATTTGAAGATGCGCGCATGAATTTCGATGTGCGCTACTACCTCGTGGCGATCTTGTTCATCATCTTCGATCTGGAAATCGCCTTCCTGTTCCCGTGGGCCATCGTGCTCGAAGAAATCGGCCTGTTCGGTATTATTGCTATGGGTATTTTCCTCGGCATCCTGGTGATCGGCTTCATATATGAGTGGAAAAAAGGAGCGTTGGAATGGGAATAGAAGGCAAACTCCAGCAGGGCTTCGCAACCACGTCGGCTGACAAGTTGATCAACTGGGCGCGCACTGGCTCGCTCTGGCCCATGACATTCGGACTCGCCTGTTGCGCGGTCGAGATGATGCACGCAGCCGCCGCGCGTTACGATCTCGATCGCTTCGGCGCCGGGGTTTTCCGCGGCAGTCCGCGCCAGTCGGATGTGATGATCGTCGCGGGTACGCTGTGCAACAAAATGGCACCGGCGTTACGCAGAGTCTATGACCAAATGGCTGAACCACGCTGGGTAATATCGATGGGTTCATGTGCCAACGGTGGCGGTTACTACCACTATTCCTATTCTGTCGTGCGCGGTTGCGACCGTATCGTGCCCGTCGATATCTATGTTCCCGGTTGTCCGCCGACCGCAGAAGCCCTGGTTTACGGCATTATCCAGTTGCAGAACAAGATCAAACGCACCAATACGATCGCACGCAGCTAGGGTTTGATGATGAGCAGAGTGCAACAACTATCCGATGATTTACAACAGGTGTTTGCGGCCAAACTGCAATCCAATGTTGTGGTGCGTGGTGAAGTCACGATCGAGCTGTCCCCGGCGGATTTGCTCGACGTATGCACCCAGTTGCGTGACCAGCAGAGGTTCCGTTTTGAGCAGCTGCTCGATGTTTGCGGCGTTGATTACTCTGAGTACGGCAGCTCCGAATGGGCTACCGATGCGTCCTCTACGACCGGCTTCAGCCGTGGGGTGAATCCCGGCGCCAATGCGCGCCTGCGCTTTGGCGAGGCACCGGCCTATGTCAGTGAGCGCAAGCGCTTTGCAGCCGTCTATCATCTGCTGTCCGTTACCAACAACCAACGCCTGCGAGTTCGCTGTTATGCAGACAACGATGAGTTGCCGATCATTCCGTCAGTGATTGGGATCTGGAATTCAGCCAATTGGTACGAACGTGAAGCCTTTGATCTCTACGGCATCATGTTCGAAGGCCATCCTGATCTGCGCCGGATACTGACCGATTACGGTTTTGTCGGCCACCCGTTCCGCAAGGACTTTCCGCTGGTGGGTCACGTCGAAATGCGCTACGACCCGCTGCAACAGCGCGTAATATATGAACCAGTATCGATCGATCCACGCGTACTCGTACCCCGCGTCATCCGCGACGATGGCCGCAATGCCGAGGCGATAGCGGACACCGCGGAGACCACAGAGGGGGAGAGCGATGCCTGAGATCAAAAACTACACGCTGAATTTCGGACCCCAGCACCCGGCGGCGCACGGTGTGTTGCGCTTGATTCTGGAAATGGATGGCGAAGTCATCCAGCGTGCCGACCCGCATATCGGTCTGCTGCACCGGGCGACCGAAAAGCTCGCCGAAAGCAAACCGTACAACCAGAGCATCGGTTACATGGACCGGCTCGATTATGTGTCGATGATGTGCAATGAGCACGGTTATGTGCTCGCGATCGAGAAGCTGTTGGACATTGAGGTGCCCGAACGGGCGCAGTACATCCGTGTCATGTTCGACGAGATCACACGCATCCTCAATCACCTGCTGTGGATCGGTGCGCATGGCCTGGACGTCGGCGCGATGACGATTTTTCTGTACGCATTCCGCGAACGCGAGGATCTGATGGACTGCTATGAAGCCGTCTCCGGTGCCAGATTGCACGCGACCTATTACCGCCCCGGCGGTGTCGCCCGCGACCTTCCTGATAGCATGCCTAAATATAAAGAATCGAAATGGCACGGTAAAGCGGCGGTCAACCGGCTCAACGAAAACCGCGAGGCATCATTGCTCGATTTTCTCGACGATTTCACCAATCGCTTCCCTGGGCTGGTCGACGAGTACGAAACATTGCTGACCGATAACCGTATTTGGAAACAGCGTACCGTCGATATCGGTATCGTTTCGCCGGAACGTGCGCTCCAGCTCGGCTTTACTGGTCCGATGCTGCGTGGATCGGGCATCGAATGGGATCTGCGCAAGAAACAGCCCTACGAAGTCTATGATCGGATGGATTTCGATATCCCGATCGGCACCAACGGCGATTCTTACGACCGCTATCTGGTGCGCGTGGAAGAGCTGCGCCAATCGAACCGGATCATCAAACAGTGTATCAACTGGCTGCGCGAGAATCCGGGCCCGGTACTGCTCGAAGACAATAAAATCACCCCGCCGTCGCGTGAAACCATGAAGGCTGATATGGAATCGCTGATCCATCACTTCAAGCTATTTACCGAAGGTTATTCATTGCCAGCAGGGGAAGCCTACGGGGCCGTCGAGCATCCTAAAGGCGAGTTTGGTGCCTACCTGATCTCCGATGGTGCCAACAAACCGTACCGGTTGAAAATCCGTGCACCCGGTTTTGCGCATCTAGCCTCCATGGATGAGATGACCCGGGGACACATGTTATCCGATGTCGTAGCGATCATCGGTACGCAGGACATTGTATTCGGCGAGGTCGACCGCTAGGCAGGTGACAGCAAAATGAACGCGATAATCGAAACTGAACACACCTTGTCGGCGCATGCACGCGAGGAGATTGATGAACTGTTGCAACGCTACCCTGCAGAACAGAAAAAATCGGCGCTGCTCGGAGCGTTGAATATCGTGCAACACGAGAACCAGGGTTATTTGACCAAAGAGCTGATGCAGGCGGTCGCTGATTACCTCGATCTGAGCGAAATCGAAGTCTATGAAGTCGCCAGTTTCTATTCGATGTACGAGTTAAAACCGGTGGCGCGTCACAACGTTGCGGTATGCACGAATATTTCGTGTATGTTGACGGGGTCGCAGAGCATCGTCGACCATATTGAAAACAAGCTTGGTATCAAGCTCGGTGAGAGCACTGCTGATGGCCGGATTTACCTAAAGGAAGAAGAAGAATGTCTGGCCGCCTGTGCCGGTGGCCCGATGATGCAAGTCGATCATGTCTATCACGAGAATCTCACACCCGAGAAGATCGATGCCATCCTGGACGCACTCGAGTAGCTGTATTGCATATATTATGAGTCCGCAAATGAACGCTAATGAACGCAAATGTAGGTCGAACCTGTTTTTTGGTGCTGTGCAGATTGCTGATACGACATCCTTACATTTGTGTCGTAAACATGCATTACCGGAAAAAGATTTGCGTCCATTTGCGGACTTAGATAAGGATGTCTGAAGAAATGAATGAAAAATGTGTAACGATCACGGTCGACGGCCAGGAGCTGAAGTCTGATGGCTAACGAAGTCTGTTTTGCGACCTTGCAGTTTGAAGACCAACCCTGGTCCTACGAAAACTACCTGAAAACGGGTGGCTACGAAGCCTGGCGCAAGATACTCA
>JABDQW010000179.1 GCA_013042055.1 Gammaproteobacteria bacterium
TCCGCTGTATGGAAATCTTAGCCGAGATGGAGCAACAGGCGCGAGGTGCCTACACCGGTTCGATTGGCTACATCAATAGGGATGGCGATATGGACATCAATATTCTGATCCGCACGCTGGTGCGCAAGGACGATAGCATCAGCTTTCGCGCCGGCGGTGGCATCGTCGCGGATTCCGATGCGCTGCACGAACTCGCAGAAACGCGCGCCAAAGCCAAGGGTCTGCTGTGCGCGCTTGGTATCAATTAGATGACTAAAACGTTAATCAATGGCATCGCCGCGGCCTACGTCTCCGTAGCAGACCGTGGGCTGAACTACGGTGATGGTCTGTTTGAAACCATCGCTTGCATTGGCTTGCACCCGCTTTTCCTCGAGCAACATTTGCAGCGTATGGAACGCGGTGCATCCGTATTGGATATACCTTTCCCCGACACGGAGCTGTTTATGCATGACATCGATGCGGTGTTACGCACTAGCGCTGAGGCACGCAGCGTGATCAAACTGTTACTGACTCGTGGTGGCAGTCAACGTGGCTATCGTTATCAGGCAGGGCAGGTAGCTACACGCATATGCATGGGGTATCCGTGGCCAGCACATGTTGCGCAATGGCAGCGGCAGGGGATCCGAGCCCGATTTTGCCGTATACCGGCATCGATCAACCCGCATTTGGCGGGTATTAAAAGCCTGAATCGGCTTGAGAATGTACTCGCCAGCGCCGAGCTCGGTCGTGAATTTGACGAAGGATTTTTGTGCGATAGCGCTGGCCATGTGGTTGAAGGCACCATGAGCAATGTGTTCGTGGTGATCGACGATACCGTGGTCACGCCGGACTTATCACGCTGTGGTATCGCGGGCATTATGCGTCAGCTGATCATCGACAGCGCCGATGAGATTGGTATTGGGATCGAAATAGGCCAGCTCTGTCGTGATGATTTGTTAAATTCGGAGGAAATTTTTATCAGCAATAGCGTGATCGGCCTATGTGTACTAAAACAACTGGAACAACAGCGTTATGACCGCCACATGACCGCAGAAGCCATCCGTTCCAGACTTAAAACAAAGATTCTAACCTGCATTTCTCACCAGGCGGCGTAGGAAATTGGTAAAGCATTGGCCTTAGGAGGAAAATCTCAATGATCAAAATACAGTGTGTATTTGAAGCCTGCCTATCACGGTTCAGGCTAGTCTTCGTGTCGGTAAGCTTGCTCTTCACTCAACGTAGCTATGGCTACGCTTTTCGCTCCAGAGCGGCGCTTACAGACACGAATCCTGCACCTGCTACCGTGATCCTGGTAAGCAATGCGGGTTAAGCGATGCAGAAGCTGATGCCTAAGTTGATTGCAGCAGGTGCTGTGCTGCTGATCATTATTGCCTATTTCGCCAGTAATCTGTTTTATTACTTGCACGAACCCGTAATGTTCGACGAGCCGGTCACGATCGATTTCAAACCGGGTTCATCGATCAGGACGCTGGCGAAGCAATTACAGAGTTATGATCTACTCGAGCATCCGCGCTACCTTCGCGTCTGGGGCCGTTTGACGGGTACCGCGACCCGATTACAAGCTGGTGAATATGTGTTCGCGCCAGGCCAGGCCATCGCCGATCTAATTGATGCCATGGTTGCCGGCAAAGTCAAACAGTACCCGTTGACGCTGGTCGAAGGCTGGACCTTCAAGGAATTTCTCAATGCCTTGGCCGCCCACGACGCGGTTGAACATACGCTCAAAGACGTCGATTACGATCAGGTGATGTCGGTATTGGGTTATGACGGTCAACACCCCGAGGGCCGCTTCTACCCGGACACGTATTTCATTCACAAAAACACCGAAGATACCGCTATATTGCAGCGGGCCTATCAACGCATGGAACAGTATCTGCAGATGCTCTGGTCTGGACGCGATCAGGATTTGCCATTGGACACACCCTATGAAGCCTTGATCCTGGCGTCCATCGTTGAAAAGGAAAGCGCTGTGCCGGAAGAAAGGCCGCTGATCGCCGGTGTGTTTATCAACCGCTTGCGCAAAGGCATGCGTTTACAGACTGATCCGACCGTAATCTACGGCATAGGCGAAGCGTACGATGGTAATATTCGTTACCGTGACTTGCGTACCGATACGCCCTACAACACCTATACGCGCAGTGGTCTGACACCGACGCCCATCGCCATGCCAAGTCTTGGCGCGCTGAAGGCGGTGATGCACCCGGTGGATACCGGTTATCTCTTTTTCGTTGCCACAGGCGATGGCTCAGGGCGCCATGTATTCTCGGCTACGCTGGCGGAACATGAAACAGCCGTGGATAAGTACCAACGAAAGCGAAGTCGATAATGTCGAGCGAAATGGGCAAATTCATCACTCTGGAAGGCATCGAAGGTGTCGGCAAAACCACGAACAGAAACTATATTCGTCAGCTATTGGAGCAAGCTGGCAAGAACTGCATCGAAACTCGCGAACCCGGGGGGACCTCGCTCGGCGAAGCACTGCGCGAGTTGCTGCTTGAACACAAACACGAAGGCATGAGCGCCGATGCCGAATTGTTGATGATGTTCGCGGCACGCGCTGAACATTTGCATAAAGTCATTCTGCCGGCGTTGCGAGCAGGAAAGGTGGTTTTGTGTGATCGCTTCACCGAAGCAACCTATGCCTATCAGGGCGGTGGTCGCGGTCTCAATGACAAGAAGATTGCTGACCTCGAGAACTGGGTGCAGGGCGACTTGAGGCCGGATTTGACGATCATTCTCGACGCACCGGTCGCGCTCGGCCGCCAACGAGCAGGACAGCGCAGTCGCCCCGATCGCATCGAAAAAGAACAAAATGATTTTTTTGAGCGTGTGCGTCAAACCTATCTCGAAATGGCCCGGCACTATCCCGAACGCATCGCCGTGATCGATGCTAGCGTCGCGATCGACAAAGTTCAGGACCAAATCGATCACGTATTTCGCGAACACGGTATTCTGGGCTGACATGGTATACCCGTGGCAACAGCGCCAGTGGCAACTGATCATGCAGCAGCGGCAGCAACAGCGGCTGGCGCACGCGTTGTTGTTTCAGGGCCCAGCCGGCGTGGGTAAGAAACAGTGTGCGATCGAACTCGCCCAGGCCGTGCTCTGCCTACAACCCGACGCCTCGGGTTACGCCTGCGGTCACTGCGACGCCTGTCATCTGTTCAAAGCGGGTACGCATCCCGACTACCGTCTGCTAGCACCGACACCGCCGGCGACGTCGGCTAGCGCTAATCCGGTTTTGACGATCAAGATCGACGCGCTCAGAGACATGTACCGCGCCTTGGCGGAGACCAGTCAGCTGGGTGGATTTCGCGTCGCTGTTATTCTCGACGCAGACAAGATGCCGATGCAGGCGGCGAACAGTTTACTGAAAACATTAGAGGAGCCCGGCAACGACACGCTGATGGTGGTGGTTAGTTCCCACCCGCAGCGTTTACCGGTGACCATCCGCAGTCGCTGTCAGGTGATCCGCTTTCAGATTCCCGACACAGCGGTGGCGCTCGAATGGCTCGGTAAATGCGGTACCAATGGCGCGCAAACCGCCTTGAAACTGGCCCATGGGGCGCCGCTACAAGCCAGAGACTTCGCAGAGACACACGCGCAGGAACGTGAGATCCTGATCAAGGCCTTGATCAGCGCTCAAAGCGGTGAAATATCGATCCAATACGCACAGAAACTCGCGCAAATGCCCAGAGACTATCTGCTGAACTGGCTGCTCGACTGGGTGAGCGATCTGGGCCGGTTGCTTACCATTGGCGCGGATGCCGCATTAGTCAATGAGGACCAGCGCAAAGTGCTGATGGCGCGGGCTCGCCGTGCGGATAGGAGCAGGGTGTTTGGTCTGCACGATCAAATCTACGAGTTGATCAGAGCGGAGGGCATAGCGCTCAATCCCCAATTATTGTGGGAAAATCTGCTAATATCCTGGGAAAACCTATAAATAGTCAGCAGGAGCTGTTATGACCGGACACACCGCACGCCCAGGTATGTTGTCTCTGAGTATCAAGGATAAGGCCTCTCTGTACGCGGCGTATATGCCTTTTGTCAGTAATGGCGGTCTGTTTATTCCTACTACAAAAAAATACAATCTTGGCGATGAAGTCTTTATGCTGCTGACCTTGATGGGAGACAACGAACGCCTGCCGGTTGCTGGAAAAATTATCTGGATAACGCCGCAGGGCGCACAGGGCAACCGTTCGGCCGGTGTCGGCGTCCAATTCTCCTCTCAGGATAAAGGCGCGACCCGCAACAAGATAGAAACGCATCTGGCGGGGGCGATGAAATCTGATCGTATCACGCATACGATGTAGTCTGTACCGATTCCATATTAACAGGACCAGCCTTAACTTGATCGGTGACGAATCCAGGATTGCAGGATGCATCCACTAGTCCCGTCAGGTGGACCATGACCGAGTTGCCTACTATAGTCAAAAACCCCTTTGTGAATCCATGCCTGCGCGTTAATATCATCTCTCATGTGTAGAGGATTGGTCCGTTGTTCGTAGATTCACACTGCCATCTCGATTGCATCAAGCTCGACGAATTCGATGATGATTATGACGTGCTGATTCAACGCTGTCTCGACGCTGGTGTTGAGCATATGTTATGCGTATCGATCGATATGCATAAATACCCGCAGATGTTGCGACAGGCACAAGCTTATCCACAGATATCAGTGTCCGCTGGCGTACACCCGATGGCCAATCAGGCCGAAGATGTTGATGCTGACACATTGAAAGCAGTCGCCAGCAACGACAAGGTGGTAGCAATTGGTGAAACCGGCCTGGACTATTACTACAACAAAGACGACCGTGTAGCACAACAGGTCCGCTTCAGAACGCACATCCAATGCGCTACTGATTTATCCAAGCCGGTCATAGTACACACGCGCGATGCCGGCAAGGACACGCTGGATATTCTGCAACAAGAAGGCGCCACCCAATGCGGTGGTGTGATTCACTGCTTCACCGAGACGATGGCATTTGCGGAGCAAGCACTGGCATTGGATTTCATGATTTCCTTTTCCGGCATTATCACCTTCCGCAACGCAGAGGCATTGAGAGAAGTCGCCAGGCAGGTTCCCGATGCGAACTTGCTGATCGAAACCGACTCACCGTATCTGGCACCCGCGCCCAATCGCGGCAAACAGAATTACCCAGCCTACGTCAAACATGTCGCGCAGAAGTTGGCTGATATTAGAAACACGTCTATCGAGCATATCGCTGACGTATCGAAAGCAAATTTCTATAGGGTTTTCAGCCCGTGCTAGACAAGTTAAGAACTCTGGTGCTGACAGATGATCCGAACCAGGCCTTGCGCATGTCTAGGCATCTGGCAGCATTGACCGCGACTTTTTTCTTCACCCTGGCGAGCGCCTATTTTTCTTACAGTAACATGCTGAAAACGACTGAGGTGCAGTTGCTGGATCTCAACCTGATATTCTGGGCCGGCCTGCTGTCGATCACCTTTCTTATTCGTTCAGGCATCAACCAGAACTTTCCCGATCCCAGTTTGACAATGGTGCAAATGGTCTGGTGTGCGTTGTACATACTGGTGCTGATTTATCTGCTGAACGAGTGGCGCAGCATCGCCATCATGCCGTACTTCGGACTTTTGAGCTTTGGTTTTTTCAGACTCAACTTCAAGCAGTTTCTTGGTATCACGTTTTTCAGTGTCATTGGCTACCTAGTTGTTACTATTTATATCTATGTCAACGAGCCGTTACGTATCCATGTCGATAAGGAACTGGTTCAGACATTCTGCTTTGCGATGACCTGTTTGGTCATGGTCTACACCGGTTCAGCGGTCAACAAGTTGCGTACCGGTTTCAGAGAGCGAAACGAACAGCTGGCAGAAGCTCTGCGCCTCAACACGCGTCTGGCCACCACAGATGATCTAACTGGGCTGTATACCCGCCGTTATCTGATGAATATGCTGGCTAATCAGAAAGCCTTGAGTGAACGTGAGGATGGCGACTTTGTCATTTTGTTCGCTGACTTGGACCATTTCAAACACATCAATGATAGTTTTGGTCATTACATCGGCGATGTCGTTTTGAAGGACTTCGCTGACATCCTTCGCATGTCGATACGTGAGATCGACTACGCGTCACGCTTCGGTGGCGAAGAGTTTGTCGTGTTGCTGGTAAAAACCGAAATCGAACAAGCACAAAAGGTCGCGGAGCGTATCCGCCATGGCCTCGAACATTTTAATTTCAGTGACGTTGCGCCCGGTTTGCACGTTACCGTGTCGATCGGTATCGCCAACTACAATCAGTACAAAAGCATCCAGGAAACATTGATGACGGCTGATAACCGAATGTACAAAGCCAAGGAGCAGGGCAGGAACCGGATTGTTTCTGAATGACTTGTTTGTTCACCGCAAAGACGCAAAGGGCGCAAAGAACAACGTTTGTTTTTACCGCAGAGGCGCAGAGTTTGCTATTCTATGTGGAAAAGTCTTTTATGTGGTTTCAAGCTGTAGTGTAAATCTTTTATTTCTATCGACACGACAGAAGTTAATCTGCATATTCACCGATAACTCCTATAGTAAAAGGTACTGGCGGTCTTCGCCTACAACAACCTCTGCGTCTCCGCGCCTCTGCGGTGAATAAACATTAATAACATCAACCCCTGGTCTGCTCGGTTACGTCCACGTATAACTTCAGCTTCTGGCCCGGCTGTAGATATTTGCCTTTGATGCGGTTCCAGCGATGCAGGTCATTGATACTGACACGGTAACGGTTGGCGATGCGGGACAGGGAATCACCGTTTCTGACGGTATAGAATACCGGCTGAATGGTTTGTGGCGGCTTACCGTTGCTGGTTGGTGTTTTAGAGCCGGTATTATTGGTCCATACCACCAGTTTCTGTCCTTTACGCAGCGGGTCGCGCACGGCCATGCCGTTCCATTTAGCCAGGCTGTGCATATTGACCTGATATCTGCGTGAAATCGTCCAGAAACTCTCGCCGTTTTGTACGATGTGGTTTAAGCGTGTTTTGTTTTTCTTGTTGGCAGATTGCAGGGCCTTCATGCGTTGCGCTGAACTAAGGGTGTAGCTGGCCTTGTCGCGGCTGGCAACCGGTATCAACAAGTGTTGGCCGGCGCGTATGTTATTGCCCTTGATGTTGTTGACTTTACGTAGCTCTCTAACAGTAGTGTCGTATTTTATCGCGATATGGCTCAACGTCTCGCCGTTCTTGATCTTGTGACGCTTCCATTGCACGCGCTGATCGTCGGGGTATACAGCGAGATTGGCTTTGAAGATTTCTGCATTGTCGTAAGGCAGCAGTAGTCGATGAGGACCGTCGGGGGAGGTCGCCCAGCGGTTGAATGCCGGGTTGTAAGTATACAAGGTTTCCACATCCAGTCCCGCCAGTTCGGCGGCCAGCGCCAGGTCGATCTGTGTTTCGGTCTCTACGGGAACAAAGCCGGGTGCATCCGGTATGCAGCGCAGGCCGATTTCATACAGTTCGGGACTCTCCACCAGTTCTTTCAGTGCCATCAGTTTTGGCACATAGGCGCGCGTTTCCTTGGGCAGGTCTAGATGCCAGAAATCGGTCGGCTTCCCCTTTTTCTTGTTTTTGCGGATTGCACGCGATACGGTACCAGAGCCGGAATTGTACGCGGCCAATGCCAGTGTCCAGTCGCCGTCGAACTGTTTGTTCAGTTTCTGCAGGTACTGCAACGCTGCCTGGGTGGACGCATAAATGTCGCGGCGGCCGTCGTACCACCAGTTCTGTTCGAGTCCATAGATGCGCCCGGTTGACGGAATGAACTGCCAGATGCCGGCAGCGCGGCCATGAGAGTAGGCAAACGGCTGATAGGCGCTTTCGACGATCGGCAGCAACACCAGCTCGGTAGGTAGACCGCGCTTTTCCGCTTCGTCCAGAATGTAGTGGATGAACGGCTCGGCGCGGGTCATCGTACGATACAGGTATTCTTGATGCTTGCTGTACCATGCCAGTTCCGTCTGCACCCGCGGATGGTCCAAGTGCGTATCGATCTGGAATCCCTCACGGATCCGCGGCCAGATGCTGTAGGTTGGATAATCCTTTAGTTCGAATGGATCGGATTCGGCAATACCCGGCTCAGTATTGGTATCGATAATCAGTTCATCAGCCTGCACTTCGAGCTGAACTCGCTCTTTTGCCGCGGCGTCAGCGGCGAAAAGACGATCAAAGGCCGAACGCGTCTGGTCCTGATAACACCCCGTCAAAAACAGGACAGCGAAAGCGGGGATGTACCAAGGTATCTGATAAGATTGGTTCTTTCTGTTCACGGCAAGATTCTAGGTTGTTGAATACGAGCAGAATTAGGTATTTTTTTTATTTAATTATATAAGCTCAAAAGTGAAAAATCCGTTTCAGCCAGGATATTATTCTACATTTTTCTGCACATGGCAGATGGCTTTTCGAACTCAACAATGCGACAACAGATAACAATGAAAAATTCCGTAGAAATATACACCGATGGCGCCTGTCGAGGCAACCCGGGTCCGGGTGGCTGGGGCGTGAGTCTTCGTTATAACGGTCATCAGAAAGACATGCACGGCGGCGAGTTCAAGACAACCAACAATCGCATGGAACTGATGGCGGCGATAACCGGCTTGGAG
>JABDQW010000125.1 GCA_013042055.1 Gammaproteobacteria bacterium
ATTGGAATTCGTTGTCACAGCGTCAGCGACAACACAAGGTCCTGCACGTCCATCTCATCTACATTTGTGATTGCAAGTAGTTCTTTAGACCAACTTTTTCAATAAGTCCTAGCTGCTGCTCTAGCCAATAGGTGTGATCTTCCTCGGTATCATTAAGCAAAACTTGAAGCACCTTGCGGGTCTCAAAATCTTTTTCTTTTTCACACACCGCGATTACTTTACGCAGATGATCAACAACCAGGTATTCTAGCTCGAGATCGTTTGTTAGCATCTTGGGAACGTTCTTGCCGACCTTAATCTCCGGCTTACGCTTGTTCAGGTTGGGTGTGCCTTGCAGAAATAGGATGCGCTGAATCAGCATGGTCGCATGTAAGGTCTCTTCTTCATGTTCGTGCTTGATGCGCTCGAATAACTTGGTGTAGCCCCAGTCTTCGTACATGCGCGAATGAATAAAATATTGATCGATTGCTGTGAGTTCACCTGCGAGTAAATCATTCAGATGCTCGATAATAACTTTATTGCCTTTCATAATGAAGTGCTCCGGATTTACATTTGTGACTGCAGATAATTTTCGAGGCCGATGTCATCGATCAGGCTTTGCTGGGTTTCTAGCCAGTCAATATGTTCCTCTTCGTCTGCCAATATGTTGTCGAAGATTTCGCGGCTGACATAATCGCCGGCGCTTTCACAATGAGCGATGGCCTTGACCAGATAGTCGTATGCCTCGATTTCTAGGGTAAGGTCATTATTGAATATTTCAGGAACAGTCTCGCCGATCAGCAGCTTGCCAAGATCTTGAAGATTGGGCAGACCATCCAGGAATAGAATGCGTTCGATGACCGTGTCGGCATGTTTCATCTCATCAATGGATTCACTGTATTCCTTTTTGTTGAGTTTTTCAAAGCCCCAGTTTTTTAGCATACGTGCGTGCAGAAAATACTGGTTGATGGCGGTCAGTTCGTTTTTTAAAACGCCATTGAGAAACTCAATGGTAGTGCTATCACCCTTCATAGGGGCCTCCTGAGGAAAGTTTTTAAAGCATTTGGTGAACCGGGCATTGTCGGAAACGTGATTTATCGGGCTATTTTGCACCCAATGTAAAAAAGTGTATACCCTCAGATGCCGCAGGCAACGGTAATTTACTGATATAACAGTTAACCCGCATTTCTCACCAGGCGGCGGAGAGTGCTGGCAAGATATTGCTTTCTTTGGCAAAACAAGAATGATCAATAATACAGTATGTTATTCAAGCACGCCTATCACGGTTCAGGCTAGTCTTCGTGTCCGTAAGCTTGCTCTTCACTCAAACCGTAGCTATTGCTACGCTTTTCGCTCCAGAGCGGCGCCTACGGGCACGAATCCTGCGCCTGCTCCCGTGATCCTGGTGAGAAATGCGGGTTAATTATGGATTGTCACCGCAGGGTAAAGAAATGCATTGTTGATATTGACAATCAATCTCATTTGGGATTAAATCCCATTTGTACGAACGGTTGCCATTTTGGAGTAAGCCACACAATGTATATCTGTATCTGCAAGGCCGTAACCGACGGTCAAATTCGCAGTGCCGTTCAGGAGGGCGTGACCAGTTTGAGCGGGCTTCGCCAGTCACTTGGCTGCACCGGTCAATGTGGTAAATGCGGTAAACACGTCAAGCAGATACGCGATCAGGTCTTGCAGGACTTGGGAACGGCAGCCGGCGATTCGACTATGTCAGCTTCCGCACTGGCCTGATACCATCTAGTTCCATCCGTCTGTAGGCCAGCAGGGCCCTATGGGCTTTTCCCTGCTCATGTCGCCATTCGGTGCCGGTACCTGTTGCAGTATAAAATCAAACGCCAACGTAATCTCAGCGTTGATTCGGCAAGGTTAGTCCGCATGCAATATCCGGGCAGCCCGCATTGCTCACCACGCTTGCCTGCTGAGTCAGTCAAATGCTCACGCGTTGGCATTCAGTAATCCGTCATCGAATTGCATTTTCAGATACTCGATTAGCGCCCTGACCTTAGCTGGCGTGAAGCGGCGCGATGGCCTGACGGCGTAGAGGCCAAACGGTTCTGGACAATAGGCGTTCAGTATTTTTTGCAGACGGCCATCATTTAGTGCATCCTCCACGATGAATGTGGGCATCATCGCGATACCCATACCCTGAATAGCTGCTTCCTTTAATACGTCACCGTTATTCGTTGTTAGCGGACCATTAATCACGATATCGCGTGCTTTATTACGTGTTGAAAAATTCCAGTTATCCCTGGTGCTGAGCAAGCTATAGTGCAGACAATGGTGCGAAGCGAGTTCTTCGGGTCTTGTCGGTTCACCCTTTAACGCGAGGTACTCGGGTGAGGCACAGAAAACACGCGGTATTGACGCAAGGCGTGTTGCAACCAGTGTCGAGTCTTTCAACGCTCCAATTCGAATAGCAACATCAACACCTTCGGCGACGAGGTCGGTGAATCGGTCTTCCAGTTGCAGATGCACTTTCAGTTCCGGGTGACGTTTCATGAAAACCGGTAGGATCGGCGCGATTCGACCCACTCCAAAACTCAATGGCGCTGCTAAGCGCAGGTTGCCTTTAATGGTTCCTCGTCGCGTTTGAATTTTATCTTCTGCTTCTGCTAAGGACTCGAAAATATTGACGACGTCGGCGTAAAACTGTCTGCCTGATTCAGTCAGGTCGATTTGTCGCGTTGTACGGTTCAGAAGTTTGACGCCCAGGGCGCTTTCCAGACCTGAAATTCGCCGGCTTACAGCGGCGGCACTGGCTTCCAGTTGTTCCGCGGCACGATTAAAACCGCCGGCTTCCACGACGGTTACAAAAGCTCTAAGCGCGACCAAATCATATTGTTGCATATGGCGTAATAATTTTTTGCATTAAACCCTATTTATTAATGTGAAGTACAGCATTAAATTTGGAATACATCAAGCACAAAGCATTGCCAGGTTGGAATGAATCCAAGAGAGTCGCAAGATCCATATGAACCAGATATTTAGCAACACCGCGTCCGTAGCAACTCGATCGAAAGGCTTTATCGGTATTCGTAATACCGAACAGCAATATGGCCTGTTGGCTATATTTCTCCACTGGCTGGTCGCCCTTGTCGTGATTGGCATGTTCTCTTTGGGTGTGTGGATGACGGGGCTCACCTACTATGATGAATGGTACAAACGTGGGCCCGATATTCATAAGAGTATCGGGATACTGCTGTTTTTAGTTATGCTCGCGCGTGTGATCTGGCGTATTCTCAATGTCAAGCCAAAGCACGATCCGCGAGTAGGATCATTGCAAACACGCGTTGCTCATGGCGTTCATCTGTTACTTTACGGGCTGATTTTTGCCATGATTATCAGCGGCTATTTAATTTCCACTGCGGACGGTAGGTCAGTAGAGGTGTTTGGTCTTTTTTCCGTCCCCGCCACGATAACAGGCATAGCAAATATGGAAGACGTTGCGGGAAAAGTGCACTGGTATCTCGCGTTGCTGTTAGTCAGTCTAGTTGCTCTACACACGATAGCCGCACTGAAACACCATTTCATCGATCGGGACAGGACACTGGAAAAAATGTTGGGTGTCCGAACGCAAACCAAAACGAAATTTCACCAACCAAAGGAGAGAATCCAATGATGTTCAACAAAATGACTGCAGTGGCATTGGCTACAACATTTCTGCTATCCACACAGGCACTCGCTGATAAATACATTATCGACACCAAAGGGTCGCACGCCTTCATACAGTTTCGAATTCAACATCTCGGCTATAGCTGGTTAACAGGACGATTTAATACGTTTAGTGGCAGTTTCGAATATGATGAAAAAAATCCAGCCAATGCATCGGTGGTAGTTGAGATTGATACTGCCAGTGTCGACTCCAATCATGCAGAACGCGATAAACACCTGCGTGACGATGACTTTCTCGATGTCGAAAAATATCCGACGGCGAAATTCGTCAGCACGTCCTTCAAAGAAAAAGGGGACGGTACAGCTGTGCTCGAGGGCAATTTGACACTGCATGGTGTCACCAAGCCGGTAACGATTGATGTTGAACACGTCGGACATGGTGAAGATCCTTGGGGCGGCTACCGACGCGGTTTCGAAGGTAGAACCCGCATCGCACTCGCGGACTTCGGCATCAACTACAACCTCGGACCGAAGTCTAAAGAGCTTGAGTTGATGCTATCGGTTGAAGGTGTCCGACAGTAAACGCACCACTATCATCGGTGGGCATCAGCCCACCGATTGAACGCGGTCCACAGATCTCCATAGGAATAGAGCCATGAAAACGAACAGTGCAGGGGAATTCATTCGCTGGGAATCCGGGTTTCGTCATTGGGTGACGGTGGACGGCGGTGCGGGTCCATCGGGTGACGGCGGGTTCCAGGCAGAGCCCGGCCGCTACCATCTCTATGTTTCTTACGCCTGTCCCTGGGCTCACCGTACGCTGATCTATCGTACCCTGAAAGGGCTACAAAATGTTATATCGGTATCAGTCGTACACCCAATTATGCCTGCGGAAAGTTGGGTGTTTGGGGAATATCCCGGTGCGACACCCGAACACATTTATGGTTTTGACAAGCTGCACCAACTCTATCATCGTAGTGAGCCTGATTTCCAAGGTGTCGTGACTGTTCCGGTTCTGTATGACAAACACCGAGAACAGATCGTCAATAATGAGTCGTCAGAAATTATTCGTATGTTGAATAACGCATTCGATCAATGGGGGCGCGCAGATGTCGATTTCTATCCTGAGAATCTGCGCAATGATATCGATGTCATCAACCAGCTTGTTTACGAGACTGTCAACAATGGAGTCTATCGATCAGGTTTCGCGACCACGCAAACCGCTTATGAGCAAGCCTATAAAGCGCTTTTTGATACGCTGGACCGACTGGAAAATCACCTGTCTGAGCATCGATACCTTGTCGGTGGGCAGGTGACCGAAGCCGATTGGCGGTTATTCCCTACGTTATTACGCTTCGATGCCGTTTACTACAGCCATTTTAAATGTAATCGTCAGCTTTTGATGAGTTATCCAAATCTGTGGGGCTATACCAGAGAACTCTATCAAATCGACGGTGTGGCTGAGACAGTCAACATGGATCATATCAAAACACACTATTTTGGCAGTCATCAGTCGATAAATCCCACCGGAATTGTGCCGCTGGGACCAGAAATCGATTTTACGGTACCTCATGGCCGAGAGCGCATCAATGACGTACACCACTGCTAATTACATGTAGCCCGGATATTGCATGAAGGCGGAAGTGCAATATCCGGGCTAGCGATCGGAGCGTACTATTATGAGCAATAGAAAAATCACACAAATCATCAGTGCACAGGAAGTCACTGAAGGTGCGGGCGTCAGTGTATTTCGGTCTATTGGTACCAGGGCCAGGCGCAATCTCGACCCTTTTGTGATGCTGGATCAGTTCAGTACAGACAACCCAGATGATTACATCGCCGGTTTTCCTGACCACCCCCATCGAGGATTCAATACTTTCACCTACATGATTGATGGGCACATGCGCCACGGCGACAGCATGGGCAACCGTGGCGACCTGGGTCCAGGCGGGGCTCAGTGGATGAAGGCCGGCAGCGGTGTCATCCACTCGGAAATGCCACAACAAGAAAGCGGGCGCATGCGCGGTTTCCAGCTGTGGATCAATTTGCCGGCTGACCAAAAAATGACTGCTCCTGAGTATCAGGATGTACCCCCTGAAGCGATAGCCGAAGTGAAAAATGAGATCAGTAGAGTTCGCGTCGTCGCCGGTGCGTTCAATGGTATCAGAGGACCCGTAACCGATCCGAATACCGGTTTCCAATTTTTGGATGTGACGCTGTCTGCAGACAACGACTTTGTCCATCGCCTGGCAAGAAACGACTCGGCTTTCCTCTACCTGTTCGAGGGATCTGCGTCAGTTGGCGACACCGAAGTCAAGGAACAGCAACTTGCTGTACTTGGGGAAGGCGAGCAGGTTAGCGTAACGGCCGATGGCAATGGTGCGCGTTTCTTGCTTGTCGCTGGTCGTGTTATTGGTGAGCCTATCGTTCAATACGGACCATTCGTTATGAATACGCGTGAAGAAATCGAACAGGCGCTTGCAGATTACCGTGACGGCAAGCTCGTTCAAATGCGAGCAAATATGATCGTTCGGTAAAATGCTTACCCTTAACGCCAGATCTGCATGACGTGCAGATTGACCTACAGACAAAGCATATCTGTATACCCTAATCGTAACCGATATCAGCAATACCGCCTAAGTGGTCACATTCATGTTGCAGGCAACCACTAACCCGTCGTGAATCATAGGTGCACGCTACTTGCCCAGGCAGGTAACGGCGGCGTAATATTACTAAGAACATCGCGTAATAGCGCGCGAGTCAAATCGAGTACATACCTGTGACATCCGATAGCGAGGGGAATACAGCAATGGAAGATATCGAGAACCTGTTCGATAAAGCGGTGGCTGAAATTGAGCGCATGCTGAACACCAAGACAGTTGTTGGGGAGCCCATTACAATTGAAGGTAACACGTTGATTCCACTGGTTAATGTCGGTTTTGGATTCGGTGTTGGAGGTGGCAGAGGCACCGAGCCGAGTAAGGGCAGCGGTCAAGGCGGTGGCACGGGAGGCGGTGGTGGTGTGAAGCCGGTCGCCCTGATTATTATCAATGCAGACGGCGTCCGGGTCGAACCGATCAAATCTGGCACGGCATCGGTATTTGAGAAGGTGGCAGAATCGATCGGCAAGGCGGCAACGGGTAAAAAGTAGTAACACCGAGGGTTAACACGCTGTTGTTGCCATGTTGAGCGGATTTGTCGTATTCCTGCTGGTGATCATTGTACTGCTAGCAGTTCCTGTGACGCTCACTTATCGAGTGACCTGGCAGCGTAGTTTTCAATCTAATATGACCCTGCAATGGCTATTCGGCCTGGTGCGTATACAGCTGCCGTCAACCGCGTCAACAACGACAGATCGTGCGCAGGAAACGGTCACAATAACAGAGCCTAAAAAGTTACCGGCAAGTAGAAAGGCGAATCCCATGATCGCCTTGCGTCAGAAAGCGTTTCGACAGCGGCTGTTCAGGTTGATTGGTGACCTTTGGCATGCGGTTCACAAACAGCATGTCACGTTGCGCATTCGCATCGGCCTCGGCGATCCGGCCGATACGGGACAACTTTGGGCTTTGGTTGGGCCGTTGTCGGGAATGCTAGCGACGATTCAGGACGCTATGATCGAGATCGAACCTGAGTTCATCGATACCGTTTTTGAACTGGACAGCAGTGGCAAGATACGCATTATTCCGCTGCAACTCCTCTATCTCGCTTTCGGACTGCTGCTGTCGCCCGCATTCTGGCGAGGTGTGAATCAGATGCGCAACGCCGCAAAATAAAACGGCCGATAACGATGGACAAGGTACGGGCCACTGTCATCTTCAACGACGCGAGCGTGAAGCTCATCGCGATCGAATCTATTAATTGGAAGTACGTTAAAACAGACATGGGCTGTCGATTTTTCGCCAATATGGAACCAATAGCAGTTATCGTTTGTCATCGGCGCGGTGTCTACGCGATGGATATGAGTGCGCAGCCGATGGTTCTCGAGCAACTCAAGCGCGATGTTCCTGGGCTGGCCCGCATATTGCACGACGACGGACGTAGTGATTCCTGAGATCGTAGGGTGCGCCATGCGCACCGTGAATCTTTAGTTTGCTGGGCTGTTCTGGTGCGCACGGCGCACCCTGCGATCTCTCCTCTCAAGGCGTAACGGTGGCTACGCTTTTCGCTCCAGCGCGGCACTTACGAACACGAATCCTGCGCCTGCTCCCGTGATCCTGCTGAGAAATGCGGGCTAGAGATGTCGTCTGACGACCACGACGTCGGGCTCATCCTGATTGTGAACGCTACGGAAACCCAGCCGCTCGCACAAACGCAGCATCTTGACGTTGGTGGACAATACCTCACCCTCCATGATCTCGATACCGCGGTCCCGGGCGACGGTCATCAGTCGCTGCATTAGCTGGCGGCCGATACCTTTTCTTTGCCAGGCATCCGCGACCGTCAGCGCAAACTCGCACGATTGGCCGTCGGGATTCCTGACGTAGCGCGCCACAGCGATGATGCGCGCTTGATTCTCGTGTTCGTTGATGACTGCGACCAGTGCCATCTCGCGGTCATAATCAATCTGGGTAAAGCGCGCGAGCATCATCGGTGTCAGCTTATCCATGCTCTGCATAAAGCGGAAGTACTTACTTTCCTCCGATAGGTTCTGTACGAAATACTGTTCTTTCTCAGCGTCTTCTGGCCGGATCGGACGTACCCATACATCGGTGCCGTCGGCCAGTTGCCAGCTGTTTTCCAGTTCCGGCGGGTAGGGGTGAATGGCCATGTGGCCATAGCGTGCCGTGCTAACTTTTGGCGACGCGACGACCACACGGGCATCGATTGCAATCACACCCTGGTGATCGACTAGCAGGGGATTGATGTCCAGTTCCTGAACCTCGGGTAATTCACACGCGATCTCGGATACACGCTGCAGTACATGCGTGAGCTGACCGACATCGGCTGCCGGCAGATTGCGAAATTGGGATAGCAGGCGCGCAGCGCGTGTACCGTTAATTAATTCTCGGCTCAGATATTCATTCAATGGCGGTAGGGCGACTTGGCTATCGGCAAAGATTTCGACTGCGGTGCCACCAGCGCCGAAACTTATCACCGGACCAAATACCGGATCACGGGCGATACCGACCATGATCTCACGCGCATGTGGGCGTTCCAGCATGGGCTCGATGGTGACACCCGCCACCCGCGCATTCGGATTGTGGGCTGTGACGCCATCCATCATTTCACGAAATACCGTGCGCACAGACAATGGTTCGTGTATGTTCAGTCGCACACCACCGACGTCAGACTTGTGTGTGATGTCGGGCGAGTTGATCTTCATAGCGACCGGCAAGCCAACTGCTTCAGCCGCCACCAGTGCATCGGCCGCGGAGTTGGCATTGATACTGGGGGACGTCGGGATGTGGAAGGCGCTTAGTACTGCCTTGGCTTCGGTGTTGCTCAGCGTATAACGTTGCTCTCCGATGGCGTGTTCGATGATCAGACGGGCACCATCGATGTCCGCTTTACGGTGTTTCGATAACGGTTCGGGTGTTTGCAGTAGCGCTTTCTGATTATGACGGTAGCAGGCGAGGTAACCGAAAGCGTCAACACCACCTTCCGGGCTGATGAAATATGGAATATCCGCTGCAGCGAAGCGTTGCCGGCCCTCGTTGACCAGATTCTCGCCCATCCAGCAGGCGAGCACCGGCTTGCTCGAATCACGAGCCGCGGCGATGACGCCTTCGGCACACGCCGTCGGATCGGTCATCGCTTGAGGCGTCAGCAGCACCAGCAGGCCATCCACATTAATGTCCGCGAGTACGATCTTGGTAGCGGCGCGATAGCGTTCGCTATTGGCGTCACCGAGGATGTCGACCGGGTCGCTGTGCGACCAGTGTGCAGGTAGTACCGCACTGAGTTGCTTGATCGTTTTGGAAGACAGGTTCGCCAACGGCACATTAAGGTCGCTGGCCCGGTCGGCCGCCATGACACCGGGACCACCGCCGTTGGTGACGATAGCTAGCCGCGACCCTTCGACGCGTGTGCCGGAGGCCAGTGTCTGTGCCGCTGCAAACAACTGGCTTACCGTTTTCACCCGAACGGCACCGGCGCGTTCTATTGCCGCATCAAAGACATTGTCACCACCGACCAGCGCACCGGTGTGCGAGACCGCAGCGCGAGAGCCACTTTCGTTGCGGCCCGATTTGACCACAATGACAGGTTTCAGACGTGCAGCCACACGCAGGCCGCTGAGGAACGAACGTGCGTCAGATACGCCTTCTACATAGAGCAGAATGCTCCTCGTTTCTGAATCGACTGCAAGATAGTCTAGCACCTGGCCAAAGCCGATATCCGCAGTGGCTCCGAGCGAGGCCACCGCGGAGAAGCCAAAACCATTCGACTCAGCCCAGTCCAACAAAGCCGTGCAGAAGGCGCCGGATTGGGCGACCAGCGCGACATGACCGGTTGCGATACGACTTTTGGCAAAAGTGGCATTCAAACCGACCCGCGGTCGGATCACGCCCAGACAGTTGGGCCCCACCAGCGGGATATTGTGAGTTCTGGCGATGTCGACAATTTCGTTCTGTAATAGCTGACCTGTCCTGCCTATTTCGGCGAAACCGGCCGAAAGGATGATGGCAGAACCTACGCCGTGATCACCACATTGGTCCATGACATCCGGTATGGCTTTGCCAGGGATGGCAATCACGGCGAGGTCGACTGGGTGGTTGATAGCGTTGATCGATTTGTAGGCTGGCAGATCTTGGACGGTTTTATGTTTAGGATTGACCGGATAGATTTTGCCTGCGAAGCCGCTATCGAGGATGTTTTTTAAAATCTGCGCCCCGACCGAGCCGTCACGGTCCGATGCACCGACGATGGCGACCGACTGCGGCTCGAAGATTTTGTGCAGGTAGTGCTTTTTCATTTTTTTACAACCTGGGTATGATGTTGGTCTATGCTAATCGAGTCAGTTTACCTGCACGATACTACGTCTATGTTGCACTGCAAGCCTGTAAGCGGCAAGATCCAGAAAACAAACTTGGATATAAAATGGCGATTGCCTATATCACGCATCACGACTGCCAGCTACACGACATGGGACCTGGCCATCCCGAGCAGCCTGCACGCTTGAGTGCTATCAACAACCGCATGATAGCGTCGGGTTTGGAGGTGGTGATGCAACAATACGATGCGCCCCTTGCCAAACGCGGACAATTGGAAGCCGTGCACGATCCGGACTATATCGACAGGATTTTCACCTCGACGCCGGCACAAGGTCTTGCCTGGATCGACGCTGATACCGCAATGAACCGGTGCTCGCTCGATGCGGCTTTACGTGCCGCCGGCGCAGTGGTGCTTGGTGTGGACCTGGTCATGCAAGGTAAAGCCAAGCAGGTTTTTTGTGCGGTACGGCCACCGGGCCATCATGCCGAGCGTCGTCGCGCGATGGGATTCTGTCTGTTCAACAATATCGCGGTCGGCGCCTATCACGCGATCAATCACTACGGATTGGAGCGCGTTGCGATCGTTGATTTTGATGTTCATCACGGTAATGGTACCGAAGATATCGTTGCTGGTGACGAACGCATCCTGTTCTGTTCGACGTTTCAACACCCGTTCTATCCCTACACAGGATCCGGCAGTAGGGCTACAAATGTCGTCAACACACCGCTCGCTGCCGGTAGTAACGGCACGGATTTTCGCCAGGCCGTTACAAGCCAGTGGTTGCCTCGGCTGGAACAGTTTGCACCCGAGCTGATGCTGATCTCGGCTGGCTTCGACGCCCACCAGGCCGATGACATGGCCGGACTCAACCTGGTCGATAGCGATTATGCCTGGGTGACACGAAAGTTATGTGAACAGGCCGATATGAGTGCGCAGAGCCGCATCGTGTCATCACTGGAAGGTGGATACGAACTGCACGCGCTAGCGCGCAGTGTTGAAGCACACATCAATGCTTTTCTTGGAGACGATTTGTTCGAACGTTCGCAGGCTGTCCTCACAGCGTTAGATTCGTAGCTATATTAGGTACTATTACAATCTGAACCGTCTCGCAGTAAGAACGCCGGGTAACAGACCTTCGCAATAATTTCCGGCACGATGCCGGCTATCATAACGATTGCCGCCATAGTGCTTGCTGCCATAGATAATTTGCATATCATCGGTGAGCCAGGTTGCTGCTAAACCGGTATTGACAGACCAGCCATTACACGAAAGCGCACCCGGGTTATCGCCGGATAAATAACTCGTGGGCTGCAACCAGCCTTTTTCGACAGCGGAAACCGATTTCAATCCCGGTGTTTTGAACACTTCAATGTCCAGGCACATGCGTGCGTCTACGCCGTAGGTAGAGCGACAGGCTTCGTGCATACCGGCCAGACCGGAATCGGCCGCTACGGCATTGTTTGAAAATCCGGCAAAGCGTGGCTCGTTCGCAAATATTAAAGGTGAGCTGTGCGCTGTGGCGTCATCGACGGCTACTGGGCCAGCTATGGCTATAGCCAGGTTGAACAACGCAACCAAGAGGACGAACGAACCAATAATGCTTTTGATCATTTATTCACGCTGCCGCTGTCTGTTGGGACGATGCCAGTGAGCTGCCTGCAGCCTATCGCAAGCAGCTCTGACCTACTTTGAGTCAAATAGGTACGTACGGTTCCGTGCTGTCCGACTCAAAGGTAATTTGTGGTGCATGGATAAGGTGCCCGTTTGTCGTTGACAGGGGTTGAGACCATATGTTAATAATTGCTTTTACGTTAAGAATAAAAAATTTAACGGGCTCCATACTACTAAATGGCATCGATCAAAACGGGAAATAGCCTAAAAGGCTTTCGATAAAAGCTGCCGTACAAACAGTGGCAAATAGTATTGCCAACTTACCGATAAACTTACTTAGTGCTGGTGTTCCGTTACCAGTCTATTGATGCCGCTGCAGGTAGGAGGGAGTTCCTTTGCATGTCATTTGCGATATATATGGCATGTCTAATGTGAACTGAGGATATGGCGAAAAGGCACGGGCTCACCCTACTGATAATATTCGTTACCGTCGTTGCCGTCAGCGTCTATTACACAGCTGATACGAAGCGGACGAATTCAGGTATGGCCACACCGTCCGTTGTGCGCGTAGGCGTGCTGCCGGAAATGAGTGAGAGTGACCTCCGACAGCGCTACGAACCGCTGTTGCAGTACCTGTCGAAGCAGACCAGTTTTGAGTACACGCTGGTTGTGCCGGCCGATTATGCAGAACTTTTGCGTTTATTCGGGACAGGCGAGATCGATTTGGCCCTTTTTGGTGGTGCTACTTTTGTGCAGGCTAATGACTTACACCAGGCACAGCCTCTGGTGATGCGAGATGTCGATACCCGCTTTATCAGCGTCTTTTTGGTCAGACACAACGACCCTGCGACAGAAGTATCCGACCTCAAGGACAGAGTGCTCGCCTTTGGCAGCAGCCTTTCGACTTCCGGACATCTGATGCCACGGTATTTTCTGCAACAGAACAAGCGGATTATACCTGAGAACTTTTTCGGTCAGGTCGTCTATTCGGGTGCTCATGACAAAACAGCCTATATGGTACGTGACGGAGAAGCTGATATTGGAGCGGTCAATGCCGAGATTGTTAATTGTATGCTGCGGGACGGCAGGTTGAAACAGGGGGATCTGCGCGTTGTGTGGCAAACGCCACCGTATCCTAATTATGTCTGGGCAGTGCCCCAGCACTTGAATGAAGACATCAAAACAAAGCTGCGTGACGCCTATCTCCAGCTTGATTATAACGATGAGCATCACAGACAGATACTTGCAGGTATCGGCGCCACGAGCTTCCTTCCTGCAGGGATCAGACAATTCCAGCCTTTGCAACAGATTGCTGCCGATCTCGAATTACTCGGTACGGAATGATAATGCGTTCGAATCGGGATACATTGAAGCCTTATACCCGGCGGTACGTCTATGAGCTGGTGACAATCCTGGTGATAATTTGTCTGGTCGCGGTTGGCTATTTATACTGGATCAAGAGCTCGACCGAAAAAGTCCGTTACATCGCCGATAGCTATCATCTGCTGAGCAGTTCCAATTATATGGCTGCAATGGAAGAACTCCGCCACATTGAGAACCAAATGAGCCTCGAAC
>JABDQW010000181.1 GCA_013042055.1 Gammaproteobacteria bacterium
ACCGCTGAATTTCATCAGGATGATGGAGGGAATAACAAGACTGACCAGCAAGTCAATCAGCGGTCGTGGCTTGTGAGTATTTGTTGTTGGCGTAATCGAATCTTTTTCGCTCATGGTAATTCTTATATCGTTAATGTCTTTGAGTTGCAGCTCAAAGTCTCTTAACCGGCTTGTCGTCGCTGATCCAGCGAGTGATGCCGTCACGTACATTGAAGACCTGCGTGTAACCCATTTCTTCAACCAGGTAGCGTGCTAGTGTGCTGGTGCGGCTACCGGTGCGGCAAATCAGAATTACAGGGTCATGCTTGCCTGTCGCAGTGGTGAAGTGGTTCAGAAAATTCGGCTTCAATTGGCCTTCGCCATCGACAAAGGTTAGCAGCTTGCTGCCTTCGATCACACCGGTCTGTCGCCATTCCTCCGGGCGTCGAATGTCATAGATCGGTATGTTTTGCTCTAGCATGATCTGCAACCGAGTATTGTCCGCATCGGTGTAAGGTGGTTCACTACAGGCTGATAAGCCGGTTAACAACAGCACCAAGGCAGACACCCGCAGCAGTCTTGCATAGCCGTGTTTTTCTAACGCACGGGCGTGAGCGTCAACCTTCATCGTGATGATTAGGTGCTCCCACGCTGTCAATGTCAGCCCGCATGGTTGCAGTTTACAGCGTTTTCTCGATCTACGTTAATACCGCGATTCAGACATCAGGTCGAAACCGGCCCGAGCATCATGATGAGTGCAGTTGTCAGTCCGCCCGACAAGGCGGTCAAAAACCATTTTATCTGAGAGAACAAGCTATTATCGCCTGATCGATTCTTTTGTTTTTGCAACATTGATATACCTCGTTAGCGTTTCTGCTACTTCTTAGCTTGGTTCAGTTTTGCCTATAATTAATCGGCTCGCTTTTTGTGAGGGCGTCTTTGCCTAAAAGTTCAAAGAAAATATGCCAGGCAGACTCTTGGTAAAATTGAGACAGATTTAGTTGCTACCAATAGGCATATCAGCCGATGGGCCAGATTGTTCTGATGTGGTCCATTACTCACGACAACATGCGATGACGCAAATTTTCTCCACGCCGTTTCCGCCGCTAGCGACTGCGCATGAAGGAAGAATAACTTCGAAAATATCGACGATTACCGCAGATATTTTCGAATGTTAATGTGCTAAAAGTGGCTTACTATTCATGCAAGGATAATAGTAAGACCAGCAGCTGCTCGTCTAATAATAGGAGCACCCCATGTTAAACACACATGAAAAAAACGCCGACGAGAAAAATAGCTCATTAGCATCGTCTTGTTATCGATATGCTGGTTAGCACCATTACCCCATTAATGATTGTGATGGGCTTCAATTTACAAAAAACTAACCCTGTTTTTGAGCATCAAGCATGACTGACAAAGACAATGAAACAAACGGAAGCATCTGCAAGAAGTGCAATTTTAGAGGCTCGTGTAGTGATCTGCCTGCTTTTTGCACCTACATTTATTTCATGCCACCTGTTGTAGTAATCAGCATGTTGATCTATCTTTTCGTGTTTGCAGAGCTCTAAAAGGCGCAAGGATACTGTACACCAATTACCGTTTTACAGAGTCAGTAATGGCGAGTTTGCACAGATGTAACGACCTTTCAGCGCACAGGTGGCGTTGATAGAAATGCTGGGCCGACTCATCACGCGCGAAGATCAGGACATAACCTAGCCGGCGAGAACCCACGCTCGGCCAAAACGTCTTCTACGCCAAGAAGACTCAAACAGGATCAGTGATATACCAATGCAGCGCGACTGATGATCGTCAGTGGATAGCGCTAGCCTCAAAACTTGAATTCTATACCTAGCGAGAGCGAGTTCGGATGACCGCCAAAGATGGTCTTCACCTCGTCGCCGTGCCCACCATCAACTGCTGGGAATTTCGCATTTGCGTCGTTTCGGCTTGCGGTGTAGGCCAGGTACAGCTTGGTCTTGTCGTTCAATTCGTGATAAGTGCCGGCGCTGATATTACTGCCGCCCGTGTCGGTTGTGTTGGTCGCATTGTCAGCGACCAGGTACTGCAATCTCAGGTCCCAGGCCTCGATGAAACGCCATTTCCAGTTCACACCGAAAGCTTCGCGGCTGAACTCGTTGACGACACTGGGATCGATATCCTCATATATCGCACCGAAGCGGTGGCGTGAGCGTGTCCAGACTACGGCAATGCGGTAGGCGTTGCCATCGATGATATAGGAGTGCCCGGTCCAGTCCTCGTAAGCGAGCGAAAGGGTGATTTCGGCAACATGCCACCATATTCCGGCGCCGACCATCTCATTTTTATTATTATCCACGATGCCGGCGTTTGTACCGTCGTCCTCCGGATCAACAGCATACATGGCCTGAACTTTTAGCGAACGGTCGTGATCGTATTGGTACATGATCATATTCTTGACTCGCTCATTGAGCTGGTTCCCTGACAGATAGCCCGCGCCAAGGATCGCACGTCGATCGCCGATGGTGTCACCAAATAACCCCCATTTTGAACCGATACTTTTGAGCGGCGTATCATAAATGCCTGCTCGTAGGCTTCCCCAATCCCCAGTCAGGCCGATAAAAGAGTTGCGGTCGGCAAAATTTCCTTTTGAGCTATCATCTATGCGGACCTCCTGTTCGATCTGGTATATCACCTGCTGGTACTGACCTTTCAAACCGACACGTGATGAATTGCTTGAAACGCTGATGCCATCCTGATAGGTCTCATCATTCAAGCCATCAGTATCGCTGTTATCGATTGACACATGGAGCTTGCCGTACACATGCAGCAGATCACCGGCCACTTCTGCTGCCATCGAAGTCGAAGATAGGGAGGTTAGTACGCATACTGCAATCTGTGACGCAATGATATTTCTTATGGTTATGTAGAGATTAGGCATAATGTCGGAGTAGCTCGGAGTCAAAGTAAACAGAACCGCGATTCTACGTAACATATGGATGTATTATCAATCTCGATCGGGAAATCATGTGCCTGGCAACCGGATCATCGCCGCCGCGCTTGATCCAGACAGGTTTGGATACTTCGAGCGATTATAGCACAAGGCCGCCACGGCAATTTTTGGGGATGATGTTTTATTTCTTTATCACGTGACCAGTTTCGTTGATGGACCTAACCATCGGATAATCAGTAGGATCGTTCAACGCATCGTTATAAGGGCTCTGAAAATAACGTTATAAGGGGTCTGACCCCTTAACGTGCCATAAGGGGTCTGACCCCTTAAAATTGAGTAGGATCATTCAACACAACGTTATAAGGGCTCTGACCCCTTTAAATTCTTTAAATTCGCAGATTTCCTTTTCTCTTCGACTTTTGCATCAAAGTTTTGCTTGTTGATGATAAATCGCTCATGGCGACCTTTCGAAATTGAATCGATACCATCGTTCGCTTCGACTGAAAAAACAAGCCTTCTTCCATCAACTGCTATTAGTTCAACCCGTGCAGTGACAACCAGACCCGGTGGTGTGGCGGCCTCGTGGCTGACATCTATGTGCGTACCGACCGTTTGCTCCCGCGGCCAGTCGATATGGGGATTGATTGCCCTGATACAACTCCACTCGAGAAAACCAACCAGAAAACCCGTGGCAAATACTTCCGGCATGGCAATGAATTCATCTGATTCCGGGTAGAGGTGAGGAACAGTTTTCGACGACGGAATTAAGAAACTGTGTTCGTGCCTGATACCTGGCTTCAAGGTCTTTTTCATACAGTTCTCTTTCTAATTTCATGAGGAGGATCTAACTCGTGATGACTGCTGCTCATGCCCGGTCAAGTCGAGTGACGTGCCATCTACTATAGCCCATTCATGCCACCAGAGACACACCAAGAGCGCCAGCAATCCGGTTATCGCATTGGCGGAACAAGGGTCGCGTGGCCTGCCTGGTGAGAAATGCGGACTAGCGGTTACTGGTTTGTTTCAATGATGATGTTGACTTTTCCTGTCTCACGCGGATCCCAGCAGCGGCCGTGAATGTAACGGCCATTGCCGCTGAAGGGACCTGTGGTACCGATGTTGATGAAGTCGCGGACAATAAACTGGTCAATCACACCCGTCGTCATAGAGACGTCCGTCAGTAGCTTGCGTCTGGATTTTCCGTCGTGGCGATCATCATCGTCATCGTCCCGAGCGTTGCTACGCCGCCCCTGTTATCGACCCACCACATCAGGTACAGCGTGACCGGTTCGTCTTCGTTCAGAAAGAAGATGTCGTTGAAGTTATAATGCTTCGACAGCTCGCCGGTCTGAACGGCCAGGCATTTTTCAAAATTGTCAAAGCACTCGACAACGGCGTCGCCGGTCAGGGTGCTGGACATCACGCAGCTGGTGCGTGGTCGCGGTGAACCGGGCAGCAGGGCACAGTGAAACACACCATCCGGCATCGGAGAAGCAGCAGGATGACTCGGCTGGCCGAGGTCAACGCATTGGCCCGGCAGTCTAATTACCTCACCCGGTTGCGTCGGGTCTGTGATCTGGCGTGGGCACTGGAACGGGTCCGGGTTGACGGGTGAACAGGAAACAAAGGTGCCAGAGCCTTTCGCGTATTCAAGCCGCCGCTAAAACGTTGCTTTTCAAGCTGCAAAGTAATATTTTAAACTGTTATAGCACCGCAAATTTGATAGTTTATTCAATAGACTCTGTCAGTTATGCGGGTTCGACCCGGTTATGCGTCATGCGGTTATGCGAACAAATTAGTAGCAAGTGAGTAAATGAAAAATATCCGATATGCAATCTGATAAACGTGTACAGTCTAACCAATAAAATTGGAACGCGCTTTTATTGGCCGCTGATGCGGAGCCTTAGGCGACAATAGACCGGAACTGGACCATACCGAAACAGCATGAGCGGATTCATCACAATAATCGTTGTTGCTGCCATATCAGGCGCAGGCTTGGTAACCGGATTGCTTTTTGCGTTTTCTAACTTTGTCATGAGAGCGCTGGCAGATCTACCAGCAGATAAAGGCATGTTCGCGATGAAGCGAATAAACGAAACGATAATAAATCCAATCTTTCTGATTCTTTTTCTTGGAACCCCTCTAATGTGCTCGATAATTGTTTTGAACTCGGCACAAAATATTAATGAATCAGGAAATTTCTTTCTGCTTGTTGGTGCGCTCGCATATTTAATTGGCCCATTTGGCATTACGATGCTGTTCAATGTTCCACTTAACAATCTACTGGCCCGTACAGATGCGTCCGATGCTGAAAAAATTTGGCCGATGTATCAAAAGAAGTGGCAGTGGTGGAATCACATTCGAACGAATATTGGCGTCGCATCGGTCATACTTA
>JABDQW010000182.1 GCA_013042055.1 Gammaproteobacteria bacterium
AATGACGGCCATCTGGTCGAAGTCCTTAGCCTTAAAGATTTGTTTGACCCGTTTAACAGCGAAATTGTCGGCCGCCTGCACTATGGTGAGGAATTGCAGGATCCGGACAAGTTCGGCAAGGATAATCTGCAATTTCAGTCAGGCGAAGAACTGCCAGCATGCTGGATTGATCCGCACTATCGAGACGACGAGATCAAGCGCACGGGTTAGACCTTAAAAATTCTCGCCAAGACGCTAAGCGCGCAAAGCTTGTTTTATGGGCCGCAAAAAACGCGAAATGTTTTCTGGGTAAAGCCTCCCTGGCGTTTTTTTGTTAATAATTAAGCCCACATCTTTATTTTATCCCACACCATAAAATATTCGAGTTCTTTGCGTTATTAGCGGCCTCAAATCAAGCTTTTCGGGTTAGCAATAAAAAAGCCAGCATAAAGCTGGCTTTTTTATTGAATCACTGTTGTCGTACTAATCTTCGGACGAAGTGCTTTCAGGACGATCGACGAGTTCGATATAGGCCATAGGTGCAGCGTCACCGGCACGATAACCGCATTTCATGATGCGTGTATAGCCGCCTGCGCGTTCTTTATAGCGCGGCCCAAGTTCGTTAAACAACTTGCCCACGGTCGACTTGTTACGCAAGCTGGCGTAGGCCTGACGACGCTTGGCCACGGAATCGTCCTTTGCCAGCGTAATCAATGGCTCGGCAACTCGACGCAACTCCTTCGCCTTGGGCAACGTTGTCTTGATAACCTCGTGTTCAAACAACGAGTTCGTCATATTGCTGAACATCGCGTTGCGATGGCTGCTGTTTCTATTTAGATGACGACCTGATTTACGATGACGCATGATGTTTATCCAATCGGTTAGTTAGCTGGCTTCCTTGTCCCTGATCGAGGCAGGCGGCCAGTTTTCAAGTTGAATTCCAAGTGACAGACCGTGCGATGCGAGAACGTCCTTAATTTCGGTCAGTGACTTCTTACCCAAGTTTGGCGTTCTGAGCAACTCGACCTCAGTGCGCTGAATGAGGTCACCAATGTAATAGATGTTTTCTGCTTTCAAACAGTTAGCAGAGCGCACCGTAAGTTCGAGTTCATCCACAGGCCGTAGCAGAATCGGGTCGATATCAGCCTCTGTTTCTGTCTCGCTTTCATCTTCAATGCTCTGCAGATTGACGAATGACGACAGTTGGTTCTGCAAGATCGTCGCTGCCGTACGTATCGCCGCTTCCGGATCAACAGTACCGTTGGTTTCCAGATCAATAATCAGTTTGTCCAAGTTGGTACTTTGTGCAACTCGGGCATTTTCGACGTTGTAAGCAACACGACGGATCGGGCTGTAAGACGCGTCCAGCTTCAAGTTACCAATGACAGAGCCTTCAGTCTCATCCTTACGGCGCGTGACCGGTTGATAGCCACGGCCCTTGCTGACTTTCAGCGTCATGCTGAGTTTGCCATCTGCGTTGAGGTTAGCAATCAAATGATCCGGGTTGACGATCTCGACATCATGGCCCGTTTCAATATCACCCGCAGTGACAACACCGGCACCCTGTTTGTTGAGCGTAATCGTGGCTTCGGTATTACTGTGCATGCGCAGTGCAATGCCTTTCAGATTGAGCAATATCTCCAGCACGTCTTCCTGAACACCATCGATTGCGCTGTACTCATGGACAACACCTTCGATTTGCGCTTCGGTAACTGCACTGCCTTCAATCGATGACAACAAAATGCGGCGCAGAGCATTACCCAGCGTGTGGCCAAATCCCCTTTCCAACGGCTCCAATGCAACTTTAGCGTGAGTGTCGCTGTACGCCTGGACGTTGATGGTACGCGGTGTGAGTAACTCTTCTGACATTCGTTATACGCCCCCTATTTGGAGTAAAGTTCTACAACGAGCTGCTCGTTGAGATCAGGTGGAAGATCCGTACGTTCCGGTACATTCTTAAATGTTGCTTCCAGCTTGTTTGCATCCAGCGAAATCCAGTCAACGATGCCCCTAGATTTTGCCAGATTGAGAGAATCGGCTATGCGTGTTTGTTTTTTCGCTTTGTTACGCACGGCAATTACATCATTCGCTTTCACTTCGTACGAAGGTATGTTCACAATCTGGTTATTGACCAATATCGCTTTGTGATTGACCAACTGACGCGCTTCGGCACGGGTGGCGCCGAATCCACTGCGGTAGACGACGTTATCGAGCCGCGTCTCCAGTAAAGAAAGCAGATTTTCACCGGTTGAACCCTTTTTGCCCGCGGCGGCTTTGTAATAATTACGGAACTGTTTCTCCAACACACCGTAGATACGGCGTAGTTTCTGCTTTTCACGCAACTGCAGGGCGTAGTCAGACAAGCGGCTGCGCCGCGCGCCGTGTTGACCGGGTATCTGGTCGGCCTTACATTTACTGTCCAGCGGACGTAATGCAGATTTCAATTCAAGATCAACGCCTTCACGACGGCTGAGCTTGCATTTTGGTCCAATATATTTAGCCACTTGGGTATTCTCCGGATTTAAACTCGACGTCGTTTCGGTGGACGACAGCCATTGTGCGGTATGGGTGTCACGTCGGTTATGTTCATGATCTTGAAGCCGACGTTATTCAGCGACCGTACTGCCGACTCACGGCCGGGGCCTGGCCCACTAACCATGACATCCAGGTTCTTCATGCCAAAATCGAGTGCCCGTGTACCTGCACGCTCGGCTGCCACCTGGGCTGCAAACGGCGTGCTCTTGCGGGAACCGCGGAAGCCGGAGCCGCCTGCTGTTGCCCACGCCAGTGTATTACCCTGACGATCGGTGATGGTAATGATGGTATTGTTAAAAGACGCATAAATATGAGCAATACCATCGGTTACCGAACGTCTAATTTTCTTTCGAGTCTCTGCTTTAGCCATTACTTCACTTTTTTCCGATAATCAGGCGATTTATTTCGATATAGGTCTACGTGGTCCCTTGCGGGTACGAGCGTTGGTGCGGGTTCGTTGACCGCGCAGTGGCAAACCTCGGCGATGACGAATACCACGATAGCAGCCCAGATCCATCAATCTCTTGATGCTCATGGACACTTCACGACGCAAATCACCCTCGATGGTGTATCGGCCGACCTCGTTTCTTAGCCTTTCCAGTACATCTTCAGAGAGATCGCCGATTTTTTGGGTCTCTGCGATCCCGGTCGCCGTGCAAATTTGCTGCGCGCGTGTGCTACCTATGCCATAGATATAGGTCAGACCTATGACAGTATGCTTATTCGGTGGAATGTTAATTCCTGCAATTCGAGCCATTTGTGTTCCCGTTTGAGCGCGGCAAAGCGCGCAATTTTAGCTATTAAAATGTGCCAGATCAACTAGGGCCTGTTAACACTATGCGAATGCCCAGCGTTGGCCCTACTGCTAACCTTGGCGCTGCTTGTGACGTGGATCACTGCAGATCACACGGACTACGCCGTGGCGCTTGATAATTTTGCAATTGCGACACATCTTTTTGACTGATGCACGTACTTTCATCTCACTACTCCGGCTTTTGCCGATTTACTAGCGTTTAAAATTCTGCAGGTTCGCCTTTTTCATCAGGCCCTCATATTGATGCGACATCATATGCGACTGAATCTGTGCCATGAAGTCCATTACGACCACGACGATAATCAACAGGGATGTACCACCAAAGTAAAACGGCACATTCCAGTACAAAATCAAAAATTCTGGCAACAGGCACACGAGGGTAATATAGATCGCACCCACAAATGTCAGCCGCGTCATCACCGTATCGATGTAATTCGCCGTCTGCGCACCTGGCCGGATTCCAGGTATGAAGGCACCCGACTTTTTCAGATTATCCGCGGTCTCACGCGCGTTAAATACCAGCGCCGTATAGAAAAAGCAGAAGAATATAATCGCCAGCGCGTACAACAGCACATAAATCGGCTGACCAGGAGCCAGCGTACCAGCAATGTCTTGCAGCCATTGCATGCCCTCGGATTGCCCAAACCAGCTACCCATGGTTGCTGGAAACAGAATAATACTCGAGGCAAAAATCGGCGGAATAACACCAGCCATGTTCAGTTTCAACGGTAAATGACTGCTTTGTGCGGCGTATAAACGCCTGCCTTGCTGGCGTTTGGCGTAATTCACCGTAATGCGACGCTGACCTCTCTCAACGAACACGACAAAGCCTGTGACAGCAATCGCCATGATAAACAGGAAGATCGTTGTCAGCGTGTGCAGTTCACCGGTACGCACCAGTTCCAGCGTGCCGCCAATGGCACTGGGCAGGCCGGCAACAATACCCGCAAAGATAATCATCGAGATGCCGTTGCCGATGCCACGTTCGGTGACCTGCTCCCCCAGCCACATCAGAAACATCGTGCCGGTCACCAGTGTCACCGCCGCAGTAAACACAAAACCGAATCCTGGATTGAGTACCAGCGGATTAACACCTACCGACTGACCCTGTAATGCAGTGGAAATACCAATCGACTGGAACGTCGCCAGCACCAGAGTGAAATAACGGGTATAGGTCGCTATTTTGCGCCGTCCCGATTCACCTTCTTTCTTAATCTGTTCCAGCGAAGGCACGGTAACCGCCAACAGCTGCATGATAATCGATGCCGAAATATAGGGCATAATACCCAGCGCAAAGATCGACATGCGCCCCAGCGCACCACCCGAAAACAGGTTGAAAACGCCTAAAATACTGCCTTTTTGCTGATCGAACAGCGTCGACAGCACGGTTGGATCAATGCCGGGTACTGGTATGAACGCGCCGATCCGAAACACAATCAAGGCACCGACGACGAACAACAGCCGTTGCTTGAGCTCCTTCATATGACCTAATCCTAGACCCGCCATGATAGTTCAGGACCGTATCAGTCCTGGACCTTGCCACCGGCAGCTTCGATGAGCTTACGTGCGCCGGGGGTTACGTTAATATCTTTGAGCTCGACAGCTTTAGTGATTTCGCCAGATGCGATGACCTTAACCTTCTCGGTGTTAGACGCGACGATGCCCGCATCGATTAGTACTTTTAGGTCAATAACGTCGGCCTTAACCCTTTCCAGTTCGTGCAGACGCACCTCCGCTCGTGTCGATGCCTTACGTGAAATAAATCCAACCTTTGGCAGACGTCTTTGTAACGGCATCTGACCACCTTCGAAACCGACCTTGTGGAAACCACCGGAACGCGACTTCTGACCCTTATGGCCACGCGCACAGGTTTTGCCCCAGCCACTGCCAATCCCACGCCCAACACGCTTGGTCGATTTTTTACTGCCTTCGGCAGGACGCAAGTTATTTAGTTGCATACCATTTCCTCTCGTATCAGGCGTCTTCCACAGACAGCAAATAAGATACCTTATTTATCATGCCGCGATTTTCAGGCGTATCCTTGACGATGACTGAATGATTGGTGCGACGCAGGCCCAAGCCTCTTATGCAGGCCTGATGCTTTTTCAGTTTACCTGCGACGCTCTTGATTAAAGTGATCTTGAGTTCTTTATCAGCCATATCGTTAACCCAGCAGTTCTTCTACCGTCTTACCGCGCTTGGCTGCGACATAGTTCGGCGACGCCATATTGGTAAGACCGTTGATCGTTGCCCGCACGACATTAACCGGATTGCGTGTTCCATTGATTTTAGCCAGCACATTTCTGACGCCAACGGCTTCAAATACCGCACGCATCGCACCGCCGGCAATAATACCGGTACCTTCAGATGCGGGCTGCATGTACACATTGGCTGCACCGTGTTCACCGTATGTCGCGTGCTGCAATGTACCGCCGATGAGCTCTACCTTCTTCATGTTCTTACGTGCACGATCCATCGCCTTCTGGATGGCCAGCGGCACTTCTTTTGCCTTGCCGTAGCCAAATCCTATCTTACCACGACCGTCACCGACCACGGTGAGTGCGGTGAAACCGAATTGGCGGCCTCCTTTGACTACCTTGGCGACACGATTAACGGCTACCAGTTTTTCAATCAGATCGTCTTTCGATGCGGGTGCTTCTACGTTTGCCATTATTTAATCCTGTTGTTACGGCCTAGAGTTTCAAACCGTTTTCACGTGCAGCATCAGCCAGTGCCTTGACTCTGCCATGATATTTAAAGCCCGAGCGATCAAATGCAACCTGATCAATGCCTGCCGATTTAGATTGCTCGGCAATGGCTTTTCCAACCGCTGCCGCAGCCTCTGAATTACCGGTTGACTTCAACCCTTCACGAATCTCTCTCTGTACAGTCGAGGCGCTGGCTATCACTTTTTTACCAGCCGGATCTATGACCTGAGCATAAATATGCTGCGGTGTGCGATGCACACTCAGACGATGAGCGCCAAGTTCACGAATCTTTGCACGTGTTCTTGTTGCTCTACGAAGTCTGCTTTCTTTTTTCGATTTCATCGCGATTGTCGCTCACTGTTCGCTAAATTACTTCTTCTTGGCTTCTTTACGTATGACGCGCTCATCGGCATAGCGAACACCTTTACCTTTATAGGGCTCAGGTGGACGGTAGGCGCGAATATCAGCTGAAACCTGTCCAACTTGCTGTTTGTCGACACCTTTGACAGTGATCTCAGTCGGGCTGGGTGTTGCTATGTTGATACCTTCGGGTACATCGTAAACAACCGGGTGAGAAAAACCCAAGGTCAAGTTCAGCTTGCTGCCCTGTGCCTGGGCACGGTAACCAACGCCGACCAGCTCGAGTTTTTTCTCGAATCCCTGACTAACGCCAACAACCATATTGCTGGCAAGCGATCGCATCGTGCCAGCCATGGAAACGGATCCAGCAACGCCGTCTTTACCGCTAAAGCTAATCACATTGTCTTGTTGAGTGACGTCGACTTTCTCGTTCACATCCATCGACATAGCGCCATTCTTGCCTTTGACTGACACAGAATGGCCTTTAATTGTGACCTCAACACCTGATGGAATTTCAACCGGTTTATTCGCTATACGTGACATTTCAGCACTCTATCTCTTAATAATGATTAACGAAAACTTACGAAATCGTACAAATCACCTCACCACCACGCCCCTCTGCCCTGGCTTTTTTATCTGTCATGACACCAGCAGAGGTCGATATTATTGCTATCCCCAGACCATTGAGTACTTTAGGCAATTCGTCCTTGTTCTTGTATATACGCAAACCCGGACGACTAACGCGCTTAATATGATCGATAACAGGATTACCTTGATAGTACTTTAGTGTAATCGTCAGCTCGGGTCGGGCATCGCTACCAACTTCAACATTGGTTATGTAACCTTCATCTTTCATCACCACGGCGATCGCCTGTTTGGCTTTGGATGAAGGCATGGTTACATTCGCCTTACCGGCTGATTGTGCGTTACGAATGCGCGTTAGCATATCAGCGATTGGATCTGTCATCATGATTGCACCTACCTGCTTACCAGCTCGCCTTAACCAGGCCTGGAACATCTCCACGCATGGCCGCTTCTCTTAATTTATTGCGACAAAGACCAAATTTACGGAAATAGCCATGAGGGCGACCCGTAACGCGGCAACGATTACGCTGTCTTGACGCATTGGAATCACGGGGCAGCATCTGCAATTGCTTTTGCGCCTCCATCTTTTCTTCAATGCTAGCGTCGACACTCTTCAACACCGCACGCAAGGCTTGACGTTTTTCTGCATATTTCTTCACCAGGCGTGTGCGCTTTAGCTCACGTTGCACCATAGAAACTTTTGCCATATCCGCGTTCTCTATCTCTCTCAGTTTTTGAATGGGAAGTTAAAAGCTGCCAGCAAGGCGCGGGCATCCTCGTCGCTTGTAGCTGACGTTGTTATATTGATATCCATACCACGCAGTGCATCAATCTTCTCGTACTCGATTTCAGGAAAAATGATCTGCTCCTTAACACCCATGTTGTAATTTCCACGGCCGTCGAAAGCCTTCGGGCTCATACCGCGAAAATCACGTATACGCGGTATGGCGACACTAATCAGGCGATCCAGAAATTCATACATGCGATCTTTGCGCAAGGTGACCTTGCAACCAATCGGATAACCTTCACGCACTTTAAACGATGCTACGGATTTACGAGCAAGCGCTGTAACCGGTTTCTGGCCCGAAATCTTTTCCATATCAGCGAGCGCGTTCTCAATTACCTTCTTGTCACCGATTGCCTCGCCAACACCCATATTTATAGTAATCTTCTCAATCCGCGGTACCTGCATCACGTTCTTGTAGCCACGCTCGTCCATCAACTTCTTGACTACGGTATCTTTGTAAAACTGCTGTAATCTAGCCATAATCAGCGAACCTAAACGTCTACGACTTCACCATTGGATTTAAAATACCGTACTTTACGACCATCTTCCAGCGTCTTAAAGCCGACACGATCACCCTTGTTTATCACAGGATTGAATAACATCACATTCGACACATGAAGCGGCATCTCTTTATCTACAATGCCACCTTCGATACCCTGCATAGGGTTTGGCTTGGTATGCTTCTTTACCATATTGATAGACTCAACCAAGACACGATCGTCAGTCATAACTTTGAGGACAGTCCCCTGACGACCTTTATCTTTACCGCTGATGATAACCACCTGGTCACCTTTTCGTACGTGTTTCATGTCGACACCTCCTACAACACTTCCGGTGCCAGTGAGATGATCTTCATAAACCTTTCAGTTCTGAGTTCACGTGTAACCGGACCAAATATGCGTGTACCAATCGGCTGTAAGGCGTTGTTCAACAATACAGCCGCATTTGAATCAAAGCGGATCAGGGAGCCATCTTGTCTACGTACACCTTTCGTGGTGCGCACCACAACAGCGTTATAAACCTCGCCCTTCTTGACCTTTCCGCGTGGAATTGCGTCTTTAACACTCACCTTGATCACGTCTCCAACCGAAGCATAACGACGATGAGAACCACCAAGCACTTTAATGCACTGTACCTTACGCGCTCCACTATTATCAGCCGCATTTAAAACTGTTTGCATCTGTATCATGAGTGCTTCCCGTTGCTTATCACTTTGTTGACTCTCTGAGTTCTAGTTAGCCAAATAGCTATCAGGCTTCGCCTGCTTTTTCCACGACCTCGACCAGCCGCCAGGATTTCGTTTTCGACATTGGTCTGCACTGTTCGATGACAACAATATCGCCTTTGTTACATTCATTGTTTTCATCGTGCACATGTAGTTTGGTCGACCTTCTAATGTACTTGCCGTAAACAGGATGCTTGATACGGCGTTCAATGGTTACCGTAATACTCTTATCCATCGCATCGCTGCTGACTGAGCCCGTCAAGGTACGTTGTACTTTCTCTGACTGATCTGAAGGTTCCGCTGTTGCCATTGTCAACTACCTGCCTCGTTTTTCTCATTAAGAACCGTCTTTATCCGTGCAATGTCCTTGCGAACAGCGCTAAAGCGGTGAATCTTGGGCATGCTACCCACGCCCTGTTGCATACGTAAATTAAACTGTTCACGACGCAAGTCGACCAGTTCTTTTTTCAGGTCCGCGGCTGACATATTTCTGTATTCGCTTGCAGTTGCCATCACATCACCGTACGCGAGATAAATGCTGTCTTAATGGGTAGCTTGTTTGCTGCCAGCCGGAACGCTTCACGCGCCAGCTCCTCGCTCACGCCCTCCATTTCGTACAAGATTGAACCCGGCTGGATCTTCGCGATCCAGTGGTCGACATTACCTTTGCCCTTACCCATACGGACTTCCAACGGCTTACTGGAAATAGGCACGTCAGGGAAAACCCGGATCCAAATCTTGCCACCACGTTTGATGTGGCGCGTCATCGCGCGACGTGCGGACTCGATTTGACGGGCAGTGACGCGGCCGCGCTCGGTCGCTTTCAGACCATACTCACCAAAACTGACACGGTTGCCAGCTTGTGCTAGTCCGCGGTTTTTACCTTTGAACTGTTTACGAAATTTTGTGCGTTTCGGTTGTAACACGGCTATTTTCCTCTAGTTCGCACCGGCTGACTTAGCTGTTTCAGTTTCCTGCTGTTTGTAAAGATCGAAAATCTCGCCCTTATAGATCCAGACTTTCACGCCCAATATCCCATACGTCGTCAGCGCTTCAGCAAAGCCAAAGTCGATGTCCGCACGCAGCGTATGCAAGGGTACGCGGCCTTCCGCGTAACACTCACTGCGGGCGATTTCAGCACCATTCAGACGACCACCAACCATGATCTTGACGCCTTCCGCCCCCATACGCATGGTGTTCTGGATGGCGCGCTTCATCGCGCGGCGGAACATAACGCGACGCTCCAACTGTTGCGCAATACTCTCGGCAACAAGCTGAGCATCAAGCTCGGGCTTACGTATTTCTTCGATGTTTATTTTGACGCTGTTGATGTGCAGACCGATCAGTTTTGCTACATCTTCACGCAGCTTCTCGATATCAGCACCTTTTTTTCCGATGACGACGCCAGGACGTGCAGTGTGTATGGTGATCACCGCAGCACGCGTTGGGCGCTCGATCTGTATTTTACTGACGTTTGCATTTGCCAGCTTTTTCTTCAGGTATTGCCGAACACTGAGGTCCGCATTCAACAGATTGGGGAAATCTGAGGAAGATGCATACCATTTGGAGTTCCAGTCTGTTGAAATACCAAGACGAATGCCTACCGGATGTACTTTTTGTCCCATTACAATCTCTCTTATCTGTCAGCCACTGACACGGTAATGTGACTGGTGCGTTTTAAAATTCTGTTTGCACGACCTTTGGCACGGGCCTCGAGTCGCTTCATTACCGGGCCTTCATCGACGAAGACACGCGACACTCTCAACTCATCAATATCGGCGCCTTCATTGTGCTCGGCGTTGGCAATAGCCGACTCAAGCACTTTTCTCATGATCGTCGCGGATTTGGTTGCACCAAATGCCAATGAATTCAGCGCATCTTCTACCGGCAGACCACGTATTTGATCAGCGACCAAGCGGCATTTCTGCGGCGAGATGCGTGCAAATCTGTGTTTGGCTGTAACTTGCATAATCGATTACTTCACTTTTCGGTCAGCGGCATGGCCTTTGTAGGTACGGGTGAGTGCAAACTCGCCCAGTTTATGACCAACCATATTCTCGTTAATCAGAACGGGCACATGTTGCCGGCCATTGTGCACCGCAATCGTCAGGCCTACCATTTCCGGGAATACCGTCGAACGGCGTGACCAGGTTTTGATCGGTTTACGGTCTTTGTTCTCTACGGCCTTTTCGACCTTGTTCATCAGATGATGATCGACAAATGGACCTTTTTTTAATGAACGTGTCACTTGTATACTCCCAAATCTCTATCTATTCGCCTGATTCTGCTTAAATCAACGCTTGAAGCGACGACGCACAACCATGTTGTCGGTGCGCTTGTTGCTACGTGTTCTGTAACCCTTGGTCGGCACACCCCAAGGTGAAACCGGATGACGCCCGCCTGAGGTTCTGCCCTCACCACCACCGTGAGGGTGATCGACCGGATTCATGACCACACCTCTCACCGTCGGGCGTACGCCGCGCCAACGTGATGCACCGGCCTTGCCCAACGAACGCAAGCCGTGTTCGGTATTACCCACCTCTCCAATCGTTGCACGACAGTTCACATGAATCTTGCGCATTTCACCAGAACGCAAGCGCAGGGTCGCATAAACACCTTCGCGCGCTAGCAGCTGGGCTGAAGCACCGGCACCTCTTGCAATCTGCGCACCTTTACCAGGCTTCATCTCAACGCAGTGAACCTGGGTACCGACAGGAATATTTGCCAATGGCAGGCAATTACCGGGTTTGATCGCGGCATCGGTTCCTGACTGCAACACAGAGCCTGCCTGAATATTTTTCGGTGCAATAATGTAGCGGCGTTCGCCATCCTGGTAGCTGAGCAATGCAATGTGTGCGCTTCTATTTGGGTCATACTCGATGCGTTCAACACGCGCAGGAATACCGTCCTTGTCGCGCTTAAAATCAATAATACGATACGCCTGCTTGTGGCCACCACCAACGTGTCGTGTAGTGATACGACCCTTATTGTTGCGTCCACCGCTTTTGCTTTTGCTTTCGGTTAACGAGCGCAGCGGAGTACCCTTATGCAGGTCGTTGTTTACAACTTTTACGACATACCTGCGTCCAGGAGAGGTCGGCTTTGTTTTTACCAGTGCCATATCTTCGAGCCCCTAATATTAATCCTAGTGCGTGCCTGCAAAATCGATATCGTTGCCTGGCTTCAACGTGACATAGGCTTTACGCATGCCGGAACGTTTACCCAGACGATTGCCAAAACGTTTGTTCTTACCTTTTACATTCAAGATACGAACCTTGTCGACTTTAACCTTGAATATCTCTTCCACGGCCTGCTTCACTTCGGTCCTGCTCGCGTCCTGAGCGACCTTGAACACATGCTGATTATTCGCATCCGCCATCAACGTGCCTTTTTCAGAGACATGGGGCGCTAACAGAATTTGATACATACGTTCCTGATTCATGATAACCACTCTTCGATAGCACGAACCGAGCCCACGGTTATGACAATGTGCTCATAGCGGATCAGATTTACCGGGCTCAAACCGGCAACATCACTGATCTCCACATTAGGCACGTTGCGCGCTGACAGATACAGCTTGTCATCACCCGTTTCGGTCACGATCAATGTCTTACTAACACCCAGCTCTGCAAGCCTGCCAAGTAACTGCTTGGTTTTTGGTGCATCCACCGCAATATCTTCGACAACGATCAATCGGTCCTGGCGCGCCAACTCCGACAGGATCGCGCGGATTCCTGCACGGTACATCTTGCGATTGACTTTCTGTGTGTAGTCGCGTGGTTGCGCCGCAAAAGTCACACCACCGCTGCGCCACAGCGGGCTGCGAATCGTTCCAGCACGCGCACGGCCAGTACCTTTCTGGCGCCATGGTTTGGAACCACCACCTCTGACAGATGCGCGGTTTTTGTGCGCCTTGGTACCCGCACGGCCAGCAGCCATGTATGCAGTTACCAACTGATGAACCAGGCTTTCTTTATAATCGGCAGCGAATACCGCATCAGATACGGTGAGCTTTTCTTGACTGTTATGTAACTGCAGATCCATCGTTGTCTCTACTATTTAATTAACTCTTTATTAACTGCGACTCAGGCTTTCACTGCAGGCTTGACGATGACATCGCCGCCTTTGGCACCAGGAATCGAGCCTTTGATCAACAGCAGACCGCGCTCTTGATCAACACGTACCAATTCCAATGATTGCGTCGTTGTCGTGGCGTTACCCATGTGGCCCGACATTTTCTTTCCCTTGATCACGCGACCCGGTGTTTGACACATACCGATCGAACCGTTCGAACGGTGCGAAATCGAGTTACCGTGGGACATATCTTGCGAGGAAAAATTATGACGCTTGATACCACCCTGAAAGCCTTTACCAATACTGCGACCGATGACATCTATCTTCTGCCCGGCCTCAAACATACCGACGTTGATTTCACCACCCACTGCCATTTCGGCCGCTTCATCGCCTTCAATTCGGAACTCCCACAGACCACGCCCTGACTCGACACCCGCCTTGGCGAAGTGACCCGCCATCGGCTTGGAAACTCGAGATGCACGGCGCAATCCCGTGGTGACCTGGATAGCCTGGTAACCATCCGTCTCGGTGGTCTTGATCTGGGTGATGCGATTGGGCAACACCTCGACAACGCTCACAGGAACAGAAACGCCATCTTCAGTGAAGATACGCGTCATGCCTGCTTTTCGACCCACTACTCCAATAGCCATGATGATTCCCGCTCAATAAAAAAAACTGGCTTCCTGTCATCGAGAAAAACCAGTCAGCTAACCGTGCCCACACGCATCGCGTGGCAGCCACGATTACAAGTTAAATTCACTGTATAGAGACCGGCCGCACTGGTACGCAGCTACTCTAAATCGGTTTTCGCAGTATCCCAGACCACCCCGAACAGGCTTTCTTGTCAAGGACTTACGATAATAAGAAACTTTGCGCTGGGTGGTACACAGTGAAAACCATCAAGGATTTGCTGAATGCCCGGCAACAAAGCCCGCGCATTATACAGGATTTGTTACCCGCATAACAAGCCTGGCCGGCATTAATTCTTAGCTTTCTAGTTCAGCTTGATTTGCACATCGACGCCGGCTGATAGATCCAGCTTCATCAGCGCATCGACAGTCTTGTCGGTCGGATCGACAATATCCAGCAGACGTTTGTGGGTCCGGATTTCATACTGATCGCGCGCATCCTTGTTGACGTGCGGTGAGATCAATACGGTATACCGCTCGATTTTCGTCGGTAACGGAATCGGACCGCGCACATGCGCGCCGGTACGCTTTGCCGTTTCGACGATTTCACTGGCTGATTTATCGATCAAGTGATGATCGAACGCCTTCAGCCTGATGCGAATTTGTTGATTTGCAGCTGCCATAATACCTACTCGATAATCTTACTGACGACGCCGGCACCCACGGTGCGGCCACCTTCACGGATCGCAAAGCGCAGACCCTCTTCCATCGCGATCGGCGCGATCAGACTCACCGTCATCTTGACGTTATCCCCCGGCATCA
>JABDQW010000186.1 GCA_013042055.1 Gammaproteobacteria bacterium
GGGCAGGGTGACAGCGCGATGATAAGGCGCGGGCCTTTGATGTGCATCGCCTTTTCGATTTTGCGTGCTAGGTCTACAGGTTCGGCGCCGGCGACGGTGGCGACGTAAGCTGGGTTGTGCGCCGCCCAGATTGCGAACAGATCTTTCTTGAATCCGGGGTAACCGTGCGGCCCGGCGCTGGTTGCGGTTCTGGCACCGTGCGGTGTCGCGCCGGAAAACTGCTGGCCGGTGTTACCGTAGCCTTCATTGTCGTAGCAGATATAGAGAAAATTCAGGTTGCGCTCGATCGCCCCGGAGGTGGCCGATAGGCCCATGCCGTAGGCCGCACCATCACCGGTCAGTACCACCACCTGCATGTCCTCAGCGGCCGGCATGCGTTGTTTCTCGACCAGGATATCCAGTGCATCGCGCACACCCTGGGCACCGGCCGGCGCCGAGGCCATCGCGGTGTATAACCAGGAACCGCGAAACGGGGTGAACGGATATACCGACAGCAGTGTCATGCAGCCGGCGGCATTCACGAACAACGATTTTTCACCGATGATGTCATAGAGCTGGTTCAGCGCTTCCAGCCCGCCGCAGCCGGCGCACATCGGCGTGCCGGTGCCGAGCAGATGCGTCGATGGCAGCTCTTTCATGCTGCGATAGAGCTTGACGGGCTGTTCAGTCACGGCGCAATCCTCCGCTGGCCCGCAGTTCTCACCAGGGTTATGGGATAAGGTGCAGGAGTAAGTGTTGCTGTGGAGCGTAGAGCGTAGCCATTGCTGGGGTTCGATTGAAGCGACCGCAGGGTGCGCCGCGCGCACCTCGAATATTCGGTTTGCTGGCCGGTTATGGTGCGCATGGCGCACCCTACCATTTGATCAGTCACGGCTCAGTTTCCCGTTGTTATTCAGTTCATCGCGCTCGACACTGGCCACTGCCTGCAGCTTGCGCATTTCGCGCAGTTCCTGCTCGGTATAGAGCAAGCGCGGCGGTGGTGTGCGCTGTTCGTCGACGGCCGTGCGGGTGACCTCGGCGATGCGATAGAACTCTTCCAGACTGATATCGCGGCCGCCGAGTCCGCCGATAAAACTCAACAGCCGAGACGGTGCATGCGCATCACCATAGAGTGCCCCGGCCAGTTCGGCGTGCAGCACACCACCCATGCCCATCGACAGATTTTGGTCGATTACCGCGACACCGGCCTTGCCGGCGAGCAAGTTGCGGAATTGTTCTACCGGGAACGGCCGCAGCAGGCGGGGGCGTAATAGTCCGATGGTATGACCGGCTGCGCGCAGCCGGTCGACCGCGGCGCGCGCTTTGGTCGCGAACGAGCCCAACATGACGAGGACGATGTCGGCGTCATCGCAACGGTAAGCATCGATCGCCGAGTAGGTGCGGCCAAACTGCTCGGCAAATGCTGTGCTGAGTTCATCGTAGACGCGCAGGCCATTCTGTGCAGCCATATGGGTTTCATAGCGGAAGTAGGAATAGGGTGCGCCGCCGAGCACGGCCACGGCTTGACTGACCGGCGCGCTGGCGCGAAAGCGGACGTTCTCGGCATCGTAGTCACCGACGAAGTGTTTTATATCAGCGGCCTGCGGTATCTCTACCGGTTCGCGGGTAAACGATAAATAAAAGCCGTCCATGTTGACGATCACCGGCAGGCGGATATGCTCGTGTTCGGCTAGGCGGAAGGCCATTAGTGTGCTATCGAGCACTTCCTGGCATGTGGAGCAATGTATCTGCAGAAAACCGCTGTCGCGCGCGGCCATGACGTCATTGTGGTCGGGCTCAAGCGTGATCGGCGAGGCCAGGCCGCGGGAGACGTTGACCAGCACGAACGGCGCGCGCCAGCCGCTGACCGTGTACAACATTTCCATCGCGTACAACAGTCCCTGGCTCGAGGTCGCACTGAACACGCGGATGCCGCTGGCCGCGGCTGCGGCTGCGGCCGTGATCATCGAATGTTCGGACTCCATCGTGACCATGCGGGCATCCATTTCATCCTGGTCGATCCAATCAGCGATGGTCTCGATGATTTCGGTCTGCGGCGTGATCGGGAACGCAGGGATATAGTCGGTCGCCGCCAGCCGTGCGCCCCAGGCGGCTGCACCGTTGCCGGTCAACAGTATGCGTCTCATCGTATGGTCTCCTGTTCAGCGTCCTGCTGTTGCGCGACTTCCTCGGGTATCGCCTCGATTGCATGCGGCGGACACTGCGCCACACAGACCATGCAGCCCTTGCAGTGGTCATAATCGATCAGCGGCGTTTTACCGTCGACCTTGATTGCTCCATCCGGGCAAAACGTGCTGCACACCCACCAGCAGCGGTTGCAGCGTTCGTAGTCGATAACCGGGCGCAGCGTGCGCCATAGGCCTGTTTTAATCTGCACACTGTTGGCGGCCGCGTGGATGTCCGGCGCCGCGATGCGGGCATCGTCGAATGGTAAATCGATCCAGTCCGGTCGAGTATACGCGTCGGCTTCGGTGTCGGCCACCGGCTGCACGCAGGCTTGATTGCGCTTCATGCAGTCATAGGCCAGCAATGCGCGGCTGAGGTTCTGTTCGATGACGGCATCGCTCAGATCGGCCAGCTCCTGCTCGATCGCATATTCCAGTGAAACCCGCTTGATCACCCCCAGCAAGCGTGCAGCTGCGCCGGTGCAGGTGGCGCCGATGAAGCGCAACTCATCCCGTTCGATGGTCTCTGCGGGTAAGCTGATGATGCGGCTGTCCAGGTTAAGGCGGCGTTGCCAGGTCTCGGCGCTTTGATCGCTGTTGATCAGCAGCACGGTATGCTGATCGACACCACCAAGCACGCCGGCGGCCGGCACCGGCACCAGGCTGTCATCGGCGACGACGACCAGGTCAGGATGGGTGATGATGCCGCGTTCGAAGATCGGCTGATCATCGGCGCGTACGTAGGCAAAGATCGGTGCACCGCGGCGCTCGGCGCCGTAGCGCGGTGCGTCCTGGATTTCGTAACCCTCGAGGAAAAAGGCCATACCGAGAATACGGCTGGCCGTTTTCATGCCCTGGCCGCCGCGACCGTGGAAGCGGATACGGTACATGGTCAGTATGGCCCCAGCGCGCTGCTGCGCTCCAATCCGGTTCTGGAGCCTGTAGCGTAGCCATTTTTGCGCTTGACCGTAGAGTGCGCCGTGCGCACCGCAAAGGGCCAGCAAACGGAGAATCCCTGGTGCGCACGGCGCACCCTACGAATCGGTAGCATGCTCCTCGTGCCTGCGGAGGCAGGGATGACGCGAAAGTGGGACAGCAATGGCTCGGCACCCTTTGTGTTTAAAACCGGTGACATCACTAGATGAATTCGGGTCCAGACGAGAATAACGAGAAACGCCGAAAACTCATCGCTCTTTTTATACGCCGCAATGCCATGTCCTTGGCAGCTTGGCGCGGCAGGACTTTTTTGTGTTTGACGGTTTCCATGACCTGCTCGGTGTTGCGTCTTAGCTTCTCTTCGATGCTGGCGAACGCGGCCGCCTTGCTGGCGCCTTGGTACTCCATCGCAGCACAGATAACACCACCGGCGTTGGCGATAAAGTCTGGCACGCAAAGCACACCTTTATCGTGCAGGATTTTCTCGGCGCGATGGGTCACGGGGATATTGGCGCCTTCCACGACCAGCCGGGTATTGAGCCGGTTGACATTGTCTTCATGGATCACGTCAGGGCGGGCGGCTGGGACCCAGATGTCGCACTCGACATCGATAACATCATCGCGTGCGCGTTTTTCCGCGTCGAGATAATCGGTGACGCACTTGCCCTCGTTCTTGAGTTTGATCAAGCGGTCGACGTCGATGCCTTCGGGGTTGTGAATCGCGCCGTGTGAATCCGCCACCGCAACCAGCACAGCACCTTGCTGGGTCAGAAAGCGGGAAACGTGTTTACCGACTGCGCCGAAACCCTGCACCACCAGGCGTGCACCGGACAGTTCGAAATCACAGTAGTTCAATGCAACATCGACCACATGACTCAGGCCGAAACCGGTCGCACCAATTTCGTCCAGCGGTATGCCGCCGATCTCTCGCGGTAGGCCAACGACGCGGCCAATCTCGTCGCGGATCCAGGCCATGCATTCTTCATTGGTGCCCATGTCGGGCGCGAATATGTAGGTGTTTTCGTTGCGCAAGGCATTGGCGAGTGCGCGGATCAGCTGTTCTTTCTCGGTTTTCGGCATTTTCACATCGCCGTAGAGCACGGTCTTACCGCCGCCGTGGGGCAGGCCAGCGGCCGCGTTCTTGAATGTCATCGCGCGCGCCAGGCGCATGCACTCTTCGGTGCTGACATCGGCCGCCATGCGCACGCCGCCGATGGACGGCCCCTTGGCGATGTTGTCGATAACGAGAACGGCTTTCAGATTCACCGAAGGTTCGTACACGTGGATGACTTTTAGCGGGCCCAGGTCGTCGGCAAACTTAAATATATCGGCCATGCGAGTTTCTTGCGATTGCGTCTCTGAAATAGTCTCAGCTAATTGTTAACTGAATCGATCCACATAGCAATCGATACGTAGCAGCTGCGCGCGTCGGATTGAGTAGGATAGTTTACGCCGTATTAAAGAGTTATTTTGTTTTAATCTCGCATTTGTTACCAGGCTAAGTCAATCCTCAATCCCACCGAAACAGTGCGGCGGCGATGAGCAACAGGATCAGTCCCATAATACCAAGCAGTGCAATCTCGGGCAGTACCTGGGTTAGACCGGCGCCGTCGACCATCACCGCGCGGGCAGCATTAACCAAGTGGGTCAGCGGTATTATTTGGGACAGGAACTGTGCAGCGGCACTGGTGCCTTCCATCGAGAACCAAACGCCCGATAGCAACAGCATCGGCCAGGAGAATATATTCAGTAGGCCATCGGCGAGTTCTTCGGTGCGTAATCGGGCAGCAATGATCAGGCCCATGCTGATCAAACACATGGCGCCCGTGGTATAGACGATGAATAATGCTAAATAGGAGCCGCGCATGATGAAATCGAGGAACAGATCGGCACCGATATAGACCAGGCTGGTGGCGGTAAGGACCACAAGCAGTCGGGAAAGAACCTGGGCGGAGAGGAATTCGAACGCACTCAACGGCGTTGCCTGCAGCCGGCGCAGCACACCGTTCTTGCGGTAACGCACGATGACCCAGCCGACGCCCCAGAAGCAGCTGAACATCATGTTCATCGCCAGAATACCCGGTATGACCCAGTCGACATATCGCAGCGCACGTCCGCTAACGGTCTGTCGCTGCGGCTGCGGGCTCCCGGCTTCGGCGTAGGCGGCCAACATCAAGCGCTCGGATAAATATCCCTTTTGCGAGTGCTCATTGACCCAATAGCGGGGCGCGTCCGCGGGGTCCAGCAGTAAGTCGAGCTGGTGGCGCTCGATCTTGGTGATCGCATCTGCGGCATCGTCGACGATGATGAAATCGATGTGTTTGGTATCGATAAAAGGCGATACCATGTCTGCTATCGTCTGCTGCTGCGTCAGGATACCGACCTTGAACAAGGCCTGAGGTTCGCCGCTGAAGATCAACGCGAAGCCAAAAACGAATACCACTGGCATGACGATGTTCCAACCGAGACCCGCGCGGTCACGGTAGAACTCGCGATTGCGTGCGTGCAGTATTGCCAGGATGCGTCGCCACATGTTTTAACTCGTGTTGTATCGTCTTCTTAACGAGATCGCCATTATCATCACAGGGGTTGATGCTGTCCAGCTGATTAGCTGGTTACGCAGGTTTGAACATGCGCCTGCCCTGCAAAGGCATAGTACTGTACCGCCTGGTAATCACGAAGTTAACTTATACCGCGATATTCCGCGGCTTATCACGTGGTCTGACTATCATGTGACTAGCCCGCATTTCTCACCAGGCGGCGTAGGATACTGGTAAAGCATTGGTCCCTGTGAAGAAAACCTCGATGATTATAATACAGAGTGTTTTTCAAGCATGCCTATCACGGTTCAGGCTAGTCTTCGTGTCCGTAAGCTTGCTCTTCACTCAAACCGTAGCTATTGCTACGCTTTTCGCTCCAGAGCGGCGCTTACGAACACAAATCCTGCGCCTGCTCCCGTGATCCTGGTGAGAAATGCGGGCTAGCCGTCGCTTGTATTGGGGCGAGAAGACTCTAACGATAAGATCGAGCAGATGACACAGCGACAATCGCGACCCGAAAAACCTGGCGGGGCGAATATACAGGAAGGAGGTTTATGTGTACTCGTATATTAGAAAAATCTGTGATCTGACCCTAATGCCGCTGAAAAATCTGTGATCTGACCCTAATGCCGCTTACTTAAGCAAAAAACGACTGAAGTAGCGTCATTGCGAGGAGCGGCAGCGACGTGGCAATCTTGCTGAGGCGCGCGATTCAGGAGATTGCTTCGTGCCTCGCAATCTCTTATGGGGTGGCGCAAAGTTGCAAAAGATCGCCGCGCTACCGCTCGCGATGACGCGGTTTTGCGCTTATTGGTGTTTAAGTAAGTCGCATTCTGATTTGGCCCTGATTTCATTTGCCATTGGATATACCTCCCGATTAGCCTTTCATTACCGTCAGTAATATCAATTCATAGCTGATCAACAGGCCGTACACAGTCACAACAGTTTGCAACAGTTGTTTTCCACTGATGATACGCCAGATCTGGAAATGAGAATACATCAGCAGTATGACGATACCGAATGCGGTAAACGCCAGTTTTACAGCAATAAATAATTCGTCGCTGGTTTCCATCAGTCGAGCCATGAAGTAGTTGGCTTCGTAGGCGCCTCGATCGAGCAGCGTCAGGGTGAATAGGGCGTCCAGCCAGCTCATCAGCAGGACTGCGATACCTGTGAAGACCAGCCTGGGGTCATACCAGTCCAGGTAGTAATTACAGTCGTTGCGGCGGGCGAGGCGTCTGCGACCGCGTCTTTGGAATCCGCAGTAGGTGAGCGTGCACCAGCTGTGGAGGCGGCGGTCATGCATTACTCTGCGCTCGGCCAAGGCTGTTGTGGTCACGTCGGTTGCAGGGCTGTGGTCCTGATAGCTCATTCGGTCATTTTATGTTTTCAATGGCTGTTGCCATAAAAACTTAAGCAAAACACGTGCCAAATTATTAATTCATCTTGAGTTCAATGGCTTAACGGAATTTAGTCTTGGCGCAGAACGCGATTTTGTAAAGTATGCTGACATTTATTCGGCTATAGTCTATTGGTGAATATATTAAGCTTATTGAAAACATAGGGTAGACAGTTATGAAAGCTGGCTGTATTCCTCCTGCGCCTGCTCCCGTGATCCTGGTGAGAAATGCGGGCTAACTTCGCAGGGCATGGCCGGTGAGTTTGAGGAACAGGTCTTCGAGGTTGGGTGTGTCGATTTTGAGCTCACTGAGGTTGGCGCCTGAACGTTCGAGTTGGTCGAGCAGTACGTGTTCTTCATCAGCGAACATTTCAATGAAACCATTGCGCAATTCGCTGTTGTTCGGCAGGGCTACCTCGTTGGGCCAGGCGCTCGCGGGTAAACGAGCGATTACAGCAGGGAGGTGTTGCTTGACCAAAGTGAGCGGCTCGCCCCTTGAGATGATGCGGCCCCGGTCAATGATCACGATTTCGTCACATAAACGTTGAGCTTCCTCCATGTAATGCGTCGTCAGCACAACTGTCTTGCCGCGTTGCAGCACCATCTCGATCAAACCCCAGAAATTGCGCCGAGCTTGCGGATCCAAGCCGGTGGTGGGTTCATCGAGAAACACCAACTTGGGTTCATTGACCAATGCAATCGCTAGTAGCAGTCGCTGGCGCTGACCACCCGAAAGCTTGCGGGTGTCGCGGTCGAGGATATCTTCGAGGTTGCAGAGCTCAATCAACTCATCCAAATTGACCGACCGGCGGTACAGGCTTGAAAACATTTTCAGCGATTCCCGCACGGTTTGATAATCCTGCAGCGCCGTACTCTGGAACTGGATGCCGATGTCTTCGCGAAAGTCCCTATCGAGTGGGCGACCTTGATAGCGTATTTGTCCTGATCGCGGTAGCGAGATACCTTCGAGCATTTCCATGGTGGTGGTTTTACCGGCGCCGTTGGGTCCGAGTAAACCAAAGCATTGGCCAGCTTTGACGTTAAAGCTGACGCCATCGACGGCGCGTACGCCGGGAAAGGTCTTAACCAGGTCAGTCGCCTCGAGTAGCCGCGTCATAACAGGACTAGCCCGGTCTGAAGACCGATGTGATGGTTTTTTTTATCGCAAAGACGCGAAGGGCGCAGAGATTCATTGTGTCGGATGCGAGTAATATTTTTGCATGTGGTGATCACCTTGGCGAACTTGGCGTCTTGGCGAGATATCATTAAGCATAATCGTTCGTATCAGCCCCAGTCGGTTGTAGTTGGACTGGCTAATAACATCAAGAGACGGGTAGTGATTACTCTTGCATCAACTGCCTGACCTGTTTTTCGACTTCTGGATGATCGAATTCGCGGCCGCCGATGGCGCGGTAGCGGATATTGCCTTGTTTATCGATCAAATAGGTGGTCGGTAAGCCGTTGACCCTGAAACTACTGGAAACTTTACTGTCCTTGTCGAACAGAATAGTGAAGGAGGGGTCAACCTCGAGCTGGCCAATGTAAGCGAACACATGATCAGCGTCCTCCATCTGGTTCACTGCAATGACGGTAAAATCATCGCCCTTCAACTTCTGGTAAAGCCGTTCCATCGAAGGCATCTCACGCCGGCACGGCGGACACCAGGTCGCCCAGAAGTTCAGCAACACCACCTTGCCGCGTAGATCTTTGAGGCTATGTGGCTCTTCATCCATGTCTTCTAACGTGAACATGGGTGCGGTTACCGGTTTGCGAACTGCTGTCAGCTGATGTCCCAGCTTCGGCTGGTCGTCCCATGCAGCCTGTGTATCGAGCGCTAACAGGCAGGTGAATAAGACCAGTATAACTGGATTACTGAGTTTGTTGTTCAGGTAAGTTTTCAGGTGCACAGCGCAAACCCTCGAAGATATCAGTGTATTCAGTATCATTGATGGACCATTTGTAGGTCAGTGTAAACGTGCTTTCGCGCGGCAATTTGACCGTCGTGAAACCCTGCTGCCAGTCCCCCTCGTAAAACGTGCCTTTGTCTGGAAGCAGCGTCCAGGAAAACGCAACGCCGGCTTTTTGCCATTGTTCAATCCAATTCGATTTGGTTTTCAGGGAATGCTTGTTGCCGCTGCTATCGGTGTAGTACCAATCGGCTACATCATAATCCAGTTCTTGCCCTGAGGTGTTTTTAATCACCGTTCCAAAAACACAGTAGCTGGCGATGTCTTCGACTTCTGCAGCGGGGAAGTCATGCGACATGTAAATCGCGCGAATAAAGTCGGGCAACAACTGAATCAGCTCGATACTGAAGCCATCGCTTTCGGCGACCCAGGAGTACAATCCGCTGGCTTCGTTCTGTTGCGTGGTTATTTTCGCGGCCAGGGATGGTTTGCTTGCAGCGCAAAGCATCAACGTAATCAGCACGATGCTATGGATAGGAGTTGTTTTCATGGCCTGTTACAGTAGCAAAAGTGAACGTTCAGGCCCATTCGACTAAAGCCGATGGCCCTCGCTTGTGCCTGACTATTTGGCAACGCCCAGCACGATCCCGTAGCGCTGTAACTCCTGTAAGGCAGACACCCCCGCTTCGATGACCAACTCCGGTTGCGGATGATTTATTTCCTGCACGATTTGATCCAGTGCAAGCTCGCCGGTTATCTCCGGATTATCCTGTAGTAAGTTGATCAGGCGCGCCGTGACCGGATTGATTTCCAGGAATCTGACCTCGTCATTGCGGTTGCGGTACACAACCAGGTAGGTTGGTTGATCGGGCGGTGCTGCAGGCAGATAATCCGGGCCCATCCGGTGCACCGGGTATTGATAGGCCAGCGGCCAAGCCAGCGGTGACAACACCGGATGTCCGGCGCGCAACTCGCCATTTGGATCAATACCGATTAAGTCAACGTTATCATCCGCCACCATCAGCGCCAATTCCACCCATTCGTAGTGCGCCAGCTCCAGCAGACCTTGCGGATCTTCCGCTTGTGGTTCGCGCTCACTCTGTAGATAGTCCAGAAATTCCTGCGAGATCTCAAGGAAATATGGTGTGGTGCATTGATGACGCGCAAAGAAATCACGAACCATCTTGTGCCAATCATCATCGCTGTAGATCGAACGAAGCACCGGGAAGCCGTTGGCGATAAAACCTTCGACGTTGTTGTACAGCAGGTCACGATAGATACCGACGCGGCGGTCCTCGATGCCTTCGGGTGCGGGATTGTGCTCGGGATCGCGCAGATGGGCGGTGAAGTCGTATTGGTGTTTTTTAAACGAGGGCTCTGTCATCGGGTTGTACACCATCAGTTGCGGTTCAGCTCGTTTGTTGCGAACTGCTGATCGAACGTTGATCGTTTTCAGTCCATTTATTTTGATAGTGCACGATCCGGTCGACCTCTGTCAGGAGTTCGGCAACAGCTGGGATATTGAAGTCACGTTCGAGTAAGGTCGGGAAGACACCGAAGTGCTGGTACGCTTTGTCCAGCAGGTCCCAAACGGATTCGATCACATCGGCGCCGTGGGTGTCGACGATCAGGTCTTCGGCTTCGTTGTAATGGCCGGCGATGTGCGCGTAGGCGATGCGTTCTGTCGGCAAGCCCTGCATGAACGTAACCGGATCATATTGGTGATTGACCGAATTGACATAGATGTTGTTGATATCGATCAATAGGTCACAATCGGCCTTGTTCAGCACCGCGTTGATGAAATCGATTTCCGCCATCTCCGAACCGGGTGCCGGGGTGTAGTACGAGGCGTTCTCCATCGCGATACGCTGCCCGAGAATGTCCTGCACGCGTAAGATGCGATCGGCAACGTAATCGGCGGCTTCTTCGGTAAACGGGATCGGCAGCAGGTCGTACAGGTGGCCATCGTCAGAACAATAGGTCAGGTGTTCGGAATAAATCTTGATCTGGTGCTGCTTCAGGAAAGCACCGATCTGTTTGACGAAGGCTTCGTCCAGCGGTGCCGGACCGCCTATAGACAGCGACAGGCCATGGCAAACGAAATCGTAGCGCTCGGTGAATTGCCGCAACTGTTTGCAGTAGGTGCCGCCGACCCCGATCCAGTTTTCCGGTGCAACCTCCATAAAGCTGACTTGCGGCGTAGGTGATTCCAGTAGCTCCTTGATGCTGTCTCGGCGAAGTCCCAGACCGGCGCCATGGATTTTGTAGTCTTTTTGTTGATGCATAGTCAATCCGTGCAGTTTGCGTAACGTTTGCTGATCAGGTGATCGATGCTGGCCTTGCCCGGGCCGTAGAAGAACAATACCAGCAACATGATGAAATAGGTAGCCGCGAATTCGATGCCGTTGTTAAGCACAACAAAGTTGCCATTTTCGGTCAGCCACTGGTAGTTGCCGTGTTCGCGCAGTATATCCTTGGCGCGATCGAGCCGTTCGATTGCGCCCGCGGTGCGTTCAGTTGCGAAAATGCCGCTTCCTTCGGCTATCGCGAGCCAACCGTTGTGCAGGTGCACGGTCACGGCGGCTACGACCATCGTGAACATCAGCGGGATGGATATCCAGCGCACACCCAGGCCGATCAGTAATGCAATCGCACCACCCGCTTCTGTCAGCGAGGCGGCCCACGCCATCAGCGTCGGAAAAGGCAGTCCCAGGCCCCAGTCGGGATTACCAAACCAGGCGATGGTGTCTTCTATCGAACCCAGTTTGTTGCTACCTGCCATCCAGAAGACCGGTACCAGATAGAGACGCAGCGCCAGAGGACCGAGGAAATCAATCGCTCGGGTGGCGTTCAATAGCGACTGGGCTTTGCAGCCTAATGACATGATCTTGTCCATAATCGCTCACCCGCCTGATTGGTGTTTTTGTTGGCCTTATCCGATTGACCCATGATATCAAGCCGAGTTCAGTGTCAGGCGCGGTTTGCTAAAGGAGGGTAGATCTGAATGCCACTGACCTAACCACCAAAAAAACGCAAAAGCACGTCATCGCAAGCGGTAGCGCGGCGGTCCATAACACCTTTCAGATATCGCTTCGTTGCTCGCAACGGTATGTGTAACGTAATTGATTGATACATGGTGATATTTTCCATTGAGCGCATTATCGAAACGCCAACAAATTATTGCGAACATGTCCGCAAATAACGCAAAGCACGCAAATTAAATAAAAAACAAAAGCTCTTTTTGCGTTATTGGCGTTGTTTGCGGATTTATTTACTCTGTCAGAAACAAGGGAGAGAAAGGTGGACACTTGGGTTCTGTTTCGAATAGCGAATTTAATAACACAACCAGCAACGACGGCAGTCCAAAATTTGCTTAAGTTAAGTGCCCTTCGGGTTAGGTCCCCGCTTTCAGTGCACTGAGGATTGGCACGGATAGATCTCGGCCAGCGAGATGCTGGTGCCGTTCTCCAGTACGACGCGTGCGTGGCTGCGATTCAGTTCGCGCGGCGAACGCACGCCACAGGCGTGTGCGATTAGTCCGACTTCATAAACGATGTTGTTGATGTAGTTTTGTACACGTGATGACTTCTGTTCGGCGACCAGGCCCTTTTGCAGTTTCGCGTCATGGGTCGTGATCCCTGTCGGACAGGTGTTTTTATTGCATTGTAATGCCTGAATACAGCCCAGGGCGAACATGAAACCGCGTGCAGAAACAATAAAGTCGGCACCCATGCACAAGGCCCAGGCCACTTCTGACGGATTGATCAGCTTACCCGAGGCGATGACTTTGATGCGTTCTCTGAGATCGTGGTTCACAAGGGAATCAACCACGAGCGGCAGGCTTTCCTGTATCGGCAGGCCGACGTAGTCCATCAGGCTCTGCGGGGCGGCGCCGGTGCCGCCGTCAGCGCTGTCGATGGTGATGAAATCAGGTGCATACTCGCGACCGCGCTGGTTGATGCATTTGCACAACTCATCGATCCAGTGGGTATCCCCAACGACCGCCTTGAACCCAACGGGTTTCCCGGTCACTGTGCGGATATGATGAATCATGTTCAGCAGATCGTCATTGTTCTGGATTTCTGGATGACGGTTGGGGCTGATTGAGTCTTTACCAGCCGGGATACCCCGTATGTCGGCAATGGCTTTGGATACTTTTTCGGCCGGTAAAATGCCGCCCTTGCCGGGTTTGGCACCCTGTGACAGTTTCAGTTCGAACATCCGCACCTGTTCATGGGCAGCCACCTGTCGTAGTTGTTGGTCTGACAGATTTCCGGCTTCATTACGCACACCGTATTTAGCGGTGCCAATCTGAAACACGATATCTGCACCGCCTTCCAGATGAAATGGTGACAAGCCGCCTTCACCGGTGTTCATCCAGCTGCCGGCTTTGCGTGCACCATACGACAAGGCCAGTACCGCTGGTTTTGAGATAGCGCCGTAGCTCATGCCGGAAATATTGAAGATCGATGACGTGATGTAAGGTTTATCGGCATAGGACTCGCTTATGGTGACGTTTCTCGGTTCCACAGCGTCTTTCCCCAGCGTTGGAAACGGATGATTCACGAACAACACGGTGCCGCTGGGGTGCAGGTCACGCGTTGAACCAAACGCAATCGTATTATCGATATTCTTGGCGGCGCGGTATACCCACGAGCGTTGCGCCCGGTTGAAGGGCATTTCCTCGCGGTCCATGGTGAAAAAATACTGGCGAAAGAATGTCCCTATGTGCTCGAAGAAATAACGCAGGTGGCCGATGACAGGGTAGTTTCTTCGTATAGCGTGTTTGGTCTGGGTGATATCCGCAATAAACACACCGATCAGGAACAGGATGAACAGACCGACGACGAAAATAAAGATCGCAGCCAGCCAGCCGAGGACTTCAAGACCAAACGAATCAGCGTGGAACATGATGTTTGTACTCCCTTGCAGTTCTCTATGTTATAGCACTCGCAAAAGCGGCAATCTAATGAATAGCAGGTAGGAACGGCTTCAGCCGCGAATGACGGTTTCGTTCAATGATGCGATAGTTCGCGGCTGAAGCCACTCCTACACGTCGAGCTAATAACTTAGTGTCTCTCAAAAAAAACCCCGGAATGTACCGGGGTTTTTCATCGCGATTGATGGGTGAAGATCAGCCTTTGTCACCGCCGCATTTGCCTTCCATGCCCTTATCGCCGCCGCACTTGCCTTCCTTGCCTTTATCGCCGCCGCATTTGCCTTCGCCGCATTTGCCTTCCTTGTCTTTTTCTTTCATACCGCCGCCGCATTTGCCTTCACCACATTTGCCCTCGGCGAGCTGCATATAGCCACCTGACAGGTTCTGCATGCCAAACGGGTTGGTCTCAGCGTTGGCAACCGGTGATGCCGATAGCGCTGCTGCAAAGGTGGCGCCCATGGCGATCGCGAGCGGTTTCTTGAATGATTTGTCGGACATATAAATTTCTCCGTTAGTTTGTGTCACCCCGCTATGGCAGGAACGACCGAGTCTACAATGATTACGATCTAAATGACACTCATTTACAATTGAAGTTCATGAATTTAACAATTCTCAACAAGATTTTTCAGACACGCCAGATAGGCGGCTTCATCAGGCGCGGTGTTGTTCCGCTGGGCCTGCCATATTGCTTCCGATAAACACGCCATCATTTGGTGTTCGGCTGCGTGGGCGGAACCTAGCGAATGAGTCAATTGTTGATGGTACAGACGAATGCCGTCAGGTCGATTGGTCGAGATCTGTTCGATAAGTGCGATGTGCATGCTCATGTGCAGGAAGGGGTTGGTTTCGCCCTCGGCGGGATCGTAGTCCTTGTCGAGATTTTCGGCCGATTCGAGTAGCTGATGGTATTCTGGGTGCTGTTCGATTACCCCGACGATCATTTGTTGAAGCGCATCCAGCGCGGCACCTGCCTGTTTAAATTTCCAGCTGTCATGAAATATTTTTCGCAATTCGTTGCGATCGTTGCTGAACATTATGTTGTCTTGTATTTATAATCACACAGGTCTTCGATCACACAGGATCCGCAGCGGGGCTTACGTGCGATACAAGTGTAGCGCCCGTGCAGGATCAGCCAATGGTGAGCATCGCGCCGATATTCGACGGGAACAAACTTTAACAGTTTTTTCTCGACTTCAAGCACGTTCTTACCGGGTGCAATGCCGGTGCGGTTCGAAACCCTGAAAATGTGGGTATCAACCGCGATGGTCTCGTGACCAAACGCTGTGTTTCTGACCACGTTGGCGGTTTTACGGCCAACACCGGGCAGAGCTTCCAGCTGTTTTTGTTGTTCAGGGACCTGATGGCTGTGTTGTTCGATCAATAGCTGACAGGTTTTGATAATATTTTTGGCCTTACTGTTATACAGGCCGATGGTCCTGATATATTGTTTCAAGCCTTCCTCGCCCAGTGCCAGTATTGCTTCCGGCGTGTTCGCCACGGTGAATAGTTTCGCAGTGGCCTTGTTGACGCTAACATCGGTGGCCTGTGCCGACAGGATCACGGCGATCAGCAATTCAAACGAAGTTGAATACACGAGCTCAGTGGTCGGCTGCGGGTTTTCCCGTTGCAGACGCGCAAAGATTTCATGACGCTTGGCTTTGTTCATTTGCAATAGTCAGCAATTGTCGCCAAATGTTTTCTGTAATGCCGTTATTACCTGGTCTATAAATTCTCTCGCCAAGGCGCAAAGGACGCAAAGAGTATTTAATTTAGCGATCTATTTGACACAGGAATAGATTATAAAACCTTTGCACTCTTGGCGTCTTTGCGAGATTAGTAGGGTGCGCCGTGCGCACCGGCGGTCCGCTGTTTCAACGCGCGGGTGTTCCTGCGGGTGTTTCACCGATGATCGCTGGCTTGGGTGAGGCCAAGCGTTTATCCAGGTGATTCTTGACCGCGATCAACAGACCGAGACCGATGAACGCACCCGGTGGCAGCACAGCCAACAAAAAGCCGGGGTAATTTTCGCCCAGGGTCAGTACCATGGATTTCGCGCCTTCGCCAAACAGCAAATGCGCGTTGGCAAACAAGGTGCCAGAGCCAACGATCTCGCGTAGACTGCCTAGCGTAACCAGTACCAGCAGAAAACCCAGTCCCATCATGAAACCGTCGAGAGCGGAGTCGAGGATGCTGTTTTTGGAAGCGAAGGCCTCAGCGCGTGCAATGATCGCGCAGTTGGTAACGATCAACGGGATGAAGATGCCGAGTATCAGAAACAGTTCGTGAAACCAGGCGTTCATGGCCAATTCGATCGTGGTGACGATTGACGCGATGATCAATACGAACACCGGAATTCTGACTTCAGGCCTGATCCATTGGCGAATTGTTGATACCGATACATTCGATACTACCAGAGTCAACATCGTAGCCAAACCGAGGCCGAGGCCGTTGACGAAGGTACCCGTGACGGCGAGTAACGGACACAGCCCGAGTAACTGAACCAGTGCCACATTATTGCCCCAGAGGCCGTCTTTAACTATCTTTAGCTGTTCTGCTGCCATCGTCGCTTTGTTTGAATATCTCTTTACGGTGCTCTTCAAAGTATATCAAAGCCGAATGCACGGCTTTTACCACGGCTCTTGGGGTTATCGTCGCACCGGTGAATTGATCGAAGTCTCCGCCGTCGCGTTGCACTTTCCACTGCGCCGACACTGGGGCTTGCAGCGATTTGCCACTAAAGCCCAATATCCAGTCGGAGCGTTGTGACTCGACGGCATCGCCCAGCCCGGGTGTCTCACGGTGCTTGACGACACGCACTCCGGCAACGGCACCGTCGTAATAGATGCCGACCAAGAGGTCGATAGGTCCGCTGTAGCCATTGGGGGCGATCGCTGACAGCACGGCAGCCACGGGCTCGTTGTTTTTATAGGCGAGGTAGGCACGGGAGGACTCAGCGGTGCCCAGCAGCCTGTCCTGGTCGAGTAGTATCTGGTCACTAAGTAAATCATTATCGTACTCAGAGGGCGACAGAATCGTATTCAGTTTGCGTAATAAGACCAATTGCTCATTGCGTTTGATCTTGTCGTACGTGCTCTCATGGGTCATGCCAACGACGGTTGCGCCGACAATGGCAAAAACCATCAGCAGTATTGCCGTGGTCAGGACTTGTTTATGATTGTTCACTCGCGTGCGTCCGTCGCACCGTAGGTGCGTGGTCGAGTGTAATGATCGAGCAGCGGTACCGTCATGTTCATCAGCAAGACCGCGAAAGCAATGCCGTCCGGATACCCGCCCCAGGTACGTATTATGTAAGTGATGAGCGCGATCCCAGCGGCGTAGATGATCCGGCCTTTGGGTGTGGTGCTGGCAGAGACCGGGTCGGTGATGATGAAGAAGGCTGCCAACATCGTGCCACCGCTGAAACTGTGAAACAGGGCCGAGCTGTAGCTGGAATAATCGAGTACCGCGAAGAAATTAGAAATCAGAACCAGGCTGATCAGAAACGTCAACGGCAGGCGCATGTCGATCACTCGCTGGCGGATCAACCAGATGCCGCCGAGCAAGTACAGGCCATTGATCCATTCCCAGCCGACGCCGGAGACGGTACCGAAGAGTTCGCCGTAGACCGTGTGTGCCCTGACATAGGCGGTATCGAATTCGAGATTGACCTGAGTTTTCAGGGTGTCGATCGGTGTCGCCATGGTCACGGCATCGATCGTCGGCGCATTGGCTGCACCACCGCCAAAGACCAGCGAGACCGTATCCATAAATCCGGGCCAGCCCTCGGCGACACCCATCGGCAGGGTCCAGAAGGTCATTTCGCGTGGAAAGGAAATCATCACGACCACATATCCGACCATGGCTGGATTAAACGGATTGAAGCCCAAGCCGCCGTAAAGATGTTTTGCAACCACGATCGCGAACAGGCTGGCGGTCGTGGTCAGCCACCAGGGCGCCAATGGCGGTAGTGCCAGCGCCAGCAGACACGCCGTCACCAGCGCGCTACCATCGCTCAGCGCCGGTGCGATGGGTCGCCGTCGCAGTCTCAACATGGCTGCTTCACTGAGCAAGCTGACACTGATTGCGATCACCAGATTGAACAACACGCCCCAGCCGAAAAACCAGAACATCGCGATGCTGCCTGGGATCAATGCATACACGACTTTCAGCATCAATGACTGAATGCTGGTGCTGGTTACAAAATGGGGTGCGTCGGCTTTGCTGAACAACATCGGGTTATTTGCCTTGTTGTTTCATTTGTTCACGACGGGCATCGGCTTCCTTTATTTTCCGCTGTTGTTCCGGTGTCAGGTTCTCCGTGTTCCTGGCCTTGATACTGTGTTTTGATTTCTTTTCATTGACACGTGCCAGGGCCTCAGCGATCAGGGCTTTCTTTTTGTCCATCTCGGTGTCGCGTTGTACCCTGTTTTTCGCTAGCGCTTCCCGCTTCTTTTTCAGCCGAGCATCACGCTCCTGTTTTTGTTTTTCCAGGCGTTCCAGTCTGCGTTCATGCCGCTCCCGCGCGATATCGGCTTTCTTGCGTTCGCGCTCCTGTTCCCAGATATCCGATTTGGCGTGACGGTAGTATTGCACCAGCGGAATCTTGCTCGGACAAACGTAGGCGCAGCAGCCGCACTCGATGCAATCGAACAGGTTGTACTCGACAGCTCGGTCATATTGGTTGCTGGCTGCGAACCAGTACAGTTGCTGAGGCAGCAGGTTGGCCGGGCAGACATCGACGCAGTTGCCGCAGCGGATACACGGCATATGATACTCACTGCTCGGTAAGGTGATATCGACGCCAGCGCTGATCAGCAGACAGTTGCTGCTTTTGATGATCGGCAGCTGATCGGTGTCCAGGGTCAGCCCCATCATCGGTCCACCCATGATCAGGGCCTTGGCTTCTTTTTTGTAGCCGCCGCAATGTTCGATACACTCGTTGATCGGCGTACCGATACTCACCTCGAGGTTCTGCGGGGCATTCACACCGCGGCCGGTGACCGTGACAATACGAGAGATCAATGGCTCGGCCTCATATACCGCTTTGTATATGGCGTAGCAGGTCGCGACGTTATGGCAGAGCACATCAATGTCGGATGGCAAGCCGTTCACCGGCACTTCCTTGCCGGTGATGATTTTGATCAGCTGGCGCTCACCGCCACTGGGATAGATGGTCGGCACTGTCTGCACGACGATGTTGTCACTACCGGATTGCTGTACCGCGCGGGTAACGGCTGCGATCGCTTCCGGTTTATTGTCCTCTATCGCGACGATGCAGTGCTTCGCCTTGATGATGTGGGCCGTGATCTGTGCGCCCTTAATGATTTCATCCGCGTGTTCACGCATCAGCATATCGTCGCAGCTGATATAGGGCTCACATTCGACACCGTTCAGAATCAGGGTGTTCACGCCGACTTCAGTCTGTTTGACAGCAGTTGGGAATGACGCGCCGCCCAAGCCAACGATGCCTGCATCACGCACGACTGCACGCAGGTCGTGAGATGACATATTGATATAGTCATCGGCGACTGCTGCGCGCTTGATCCATTCGTTCTGAAAATCGTTTTCGATGACGATGCAGGTGCCAGGTAACGCCGACGGGTGGGGGAAACGGTGCGCGGCGATTTCCACGACCTGCCCGGACACGGGTGCGTGGATGGCCGCGCTGATCAAGCCGTGTGGCTTTGCCAGCATTTGGCCTTTGCGTACGCGCTCACCGACACAGACAATAATTTCGCCTTCGGCACCTTTGTGTTGGTTCAGCGGGATGCTGTAACGTTGACTCGGCTGCATGCGGCTGATCGGTCTCTGCGTGGACATTGCTTTGTGTCCTGGCAGCTTGATACCGCCGTGAAAACGCCAGACATCATCTTCACTTTTTAGAATATTGGAACCGTTAGGCGTTTTCATGTCAGCTAGCCTTCGGTACCGCAATGCCGCCAACGGGTTGTTGCCATTTCCAGGTGTTCAGCGTCGGCGGCACCGGTTTGACATGAATACAGTCCACCGGACAGGGTGGAATGCACAGGTCGCAGCCGGTGCATTCACTCTCGATTACAGTATGCATTTGTTTTGCCGCACCCAGTATCGCATCGACCGGACAGGCCTGGATGCAGAGAGTGCAACCGATGCAGGTCTCTTCTTCGATGTAAACCACGGTCCGCGTCTCTTTTTCGACACCGTGCTCGGCATTTAGTGGTTTGGGCTCAACATCGAGTAAATCCGCCAGCGCAACGATTACGGTTTCGCCGCCGGGCGGACATTGGTTGATATCGGCTTCGCCTTTCGCGATGGCTTCTGCGTAGGGGCGGCAACCGGCATAGCTGCATTGTCCGCACTGCGTCTGCGGTAGCAAGGCATCGATTTGGTCGACCACAGGATCCCCTTCGACACGAAAGCGGATCGCTGAGTAACCCAGCAGCAAGCCGAACAGCGCTGCAACAATCGCCAGTGTTATTACGACAACCATCATCTGTATTAATGCCAGCCTATACTTTGATCAAACCGGCAAACCCCATGAATGCTAACGACATGATACCGGCCGTGATCAGTGCAATCGATGTGCCCTGAAAGACCTCGGGAACATCCGCTGCGGCGAGGCGTTCGCGCATGGCCGAAAACAGCACCAGCACCAGCGAGAAGCCAACCGATGCACCGAAACCGTAGAACAGCGACTGGATGAAATTGTTCTGTTCCTGCACATTCAGCAGGGCGACGCCGAGGACAGCGCAGTTGGTGGTGATCAGCGGCAGAAAAATGCCGAGGACGTTATACAGCAGCGGGCTGGTCTTGTGTACGACCATCTCGGTGAACTGGACTACAACCGCGATGACCAGAATAAACATAATCGTGCGCATATATTCGATACCCAGTGGAGTCAGTATGTACTGGTTCACCAAATAGCTGAATACCGATGACAGCGTCAGCACGAAAGTCGTGGCCAGAGCCATGCCCATTGCAGTCTCGAGCTTGCGTGACACGCCCATGAACGGACACAGGCCGAGAAATTTCACCAGCACGAAATTATTCACCAGGATGGTGCTGAGAAGTATCAGGGCGTATTCAGTCATTGCGGCATTAATTGCGAGTATAAATCCGATTTAGTGTAACAAAATTAGCGGTTAATAATATGTCAGTATTACAGGGGATTTGTTGCGCCTGATCATAAACTTGCGTGATCAGGAGGGGTTTTGGGTTATTTGATTTTTTTGTTGCGTGGCTGAACATTTGGTTTCGCCTGATGGCGAGTTACTTTGTCTTTGCTTGTCCAAAGAAAAGTAACTAAAAGAAAGGACACCCCCCGGACGCTCGCGCTTCGCGTCCCCTCAGCCATGTTCGCTGCCAACGGGTCGTCCGGAGTCGCCGTCCGGGCTCCACCGGACACGAAGACCAGCCTGAACCGTGATAGGCATGCTGGAAAAGCACGCTGTATTCTTGCTCATCTTGCTTTCCTCCAAATAGTCAATGCATTGTCAGTTTTCTACGCCGCCTGGTGAGAAATGCGGGTTAGGGGCCTCCGGGTCGTTTGCTGACAGATTCTGGTGAATCAGAAAGCGATCAATCCATCCGTTATCTAGACCTTGAACATACCTTGAAACCCCACAAAAAACCCTCATATTAACGATCATACAGAAATTTCAGAGGCTTACAAAAATGCGAATGGATAAATTCACCAGCAAATTCCAGGTGGCGCTGGCTGATGCTCAGTCATTGGCGGTCGGGCGCGATCATCAGTTTATCGAACCGATCCACGTGATGGCCGCGCTACTCGAGCAGGACAGCAGCACGGTGCGGCACCTATTTGCGACCACCGGTTGCAATGTGGATATGCTGGTATCAAAGCTGCTTGAAGAAATGGAGCGGATGCCCCGGGTCGAAGGCACACAGGGTGACGTGCAAATATCCAACGAACTTGCTCGTCTGCTGAATGTCACCGACAAGCTCGCTCAGCAACGCAAGGACCAGTATATCTCCAGCGAACTTTTCGTGCTCGCGGCCATCGACGATAAAAGCCGGCTGGGCGAACTGCTACGCTCCTGTAATCTGCACAAAGAAACTTTAGAAAAGACGATCAATGACGTGCGTGGTGGTCAGAAAGTGGATGATCCCAATGCCGAAGATCAACGTCAGGCACTGCAAAAATACACCATCGACCTGACCGAACGTGCTCAGCAAGGCAAGCTCGATCCGGTGATCGGCCGCGATGAGGAGATCCGTCGCACCGTGCAGGTGCTGCAACGCCGAACCAAGAACAATCCGGTACTGATCGGTGAACCCGGTGTCGGTAAGACCGCGATCGTCGAGGGTCTGGCGCAGCGTATCATCAACGGTGAAGTGCCCGAAGGCCTGAAAAGCAAACGCCTGCTATCGCTCGACATGGGGGCGTTGATCGCCGGTGCGAAATTCCGTGGTGAATTCGAAGAACGCCTGAAAGCGGTTCTGAACGACCTAGCCAAACAGGAAGGTCAGATCATTCTGTTCATCGACGAACTGCACACCATGGTCGGTGCCGGTAAGGCAGAAGGCGCGATGGATGCCGGCAATATGCTGAAACCGGCGTTGGCGCGCGGCGAACTGCACTGCGTTGGTGCGACCACGCTAGACGAATACCGCAAATACATCGAAAAAGATGCGGCGCTCGAACGCCGCTTCCAGAAAATACAAGTGGATGAGCCGACCGTGGAAGACACGATCGCGATCCTGCGTGGTCTGAAAGAACGCTACGAAGTCCACCACGGCGTCGATATCACCGATCCGGCGATCGTCGCCGCGGCGACGCTGTCGCATCGCTATATCAGCGATCGCCAGCTGCCGGACAAGGCAATCGACCTGGTCGACGAGGCAGCTAGCCGTATCCGTATGGAAATCGATTCCAAACCCGAGGTCATGGACCGGCTCGATCGCCGTATCATTCAGTTGAAGATCGAACGCGAAGCCTTGAAAAAAGACGAGGACAAGGCGACCAAGGCAAGGCTTAAAACCCTGGAAGAGGAAATCGCAGTGCTCGAGCGCGAATACAGTGATTACGAAGAGCAATGGACCGCGGAGAAAGTCGCGGTGCAGGGCTCGAAAAACATCAAGGAAGAACTCGAGCGCGCCCGCCTGGAGCTGGAAACCGCCCACCGTGCCGGTGACCTTGCACGCATGTCCGAACTGCAGTACGGGCGCATTCCGGAGCTGGAAAAACAGCTGCAGCATGCCGCCGAACTGGAGCAGGGCGAACACGACGAAAACCGCTTGTTGCGCAACAAAGTGCAGGAAGACGAAATCGCCGAGATCGTGTCGCGCTGGACCGGCATTCCAGTCACCAAGATGATGGAAGGTGAACAGGAGAAGCTGCTGCGAATGGAAGAGGACATCGGCCAACGCGTCGTCGGCCAACAGGAAGCCGTCGTCGCCGTCGCCAACGCAATCCGGCGTTCCCGCGCTGGTCTGTCAGATCCGAACCGACCCAACGGTTCGTTCATGTTCTTCGGTCCGACCGGTGTTGGTAAGACCGAGCTGACCAAGGCGCTGGCCGAGTTCCTGTTCGACACCGAAGATGCAATGGTCCGGCTGGATATGTCCGAGTATATGGAAAAACATTCGGTGGCCCGCATGATCGGTGCACCACCGGGTTATGTCGGTTACGACGAAGGCGGCTACCTGACCGAGGCGGTGCGGCGCAAGCCCTATTCGGTGATTCTGCTCGATGAAATCGAGAAGGCCCATCCCGATGTGTTCAACGTGTTGTTGCAGGTGCTGGACGACGGCCGTCTGACCGACAGCCAGGGCAGGACCGTGGATTTCAGGAACACGGTGATCATCATGACATCCAACCTGGGCTCTCACCAGATCCAGGATTTGTCGGTCCAGGGCGACTACGAAGGCATGAAACAGGCGGTGATGGACATCGTCGGCCAGCACTTCCGCCCGGAGTTCATCAACCGTGTCGACGAAACCGTGGTGTTCCACCCGTTAGGCCGGGAACAGATCCGTTCGATTGCCAACATTCAGATCGATCACCTGCGCCGCCGTCTGCAGGAAAAAGACATCTCGCTCGATGTCAGCGACGCCGCGCTGGATAAACTTGGTGAAGCCGGTTTCGATCCGGTCTACGGTGCACGGCCGCTGAAGCGCGCTATTCAGCACTATCTGGAAAATCCGCTGGCGCAGCAGTTGCTGACCGGTGAGTACGTGGCTGGCGATGTGATCCGTGTCGACGTTAAGGATGGAAATATCAGCTTCGGCAAGTTGCAGGCGGTTGAAGTGGCTGTTTAGCACAAACAGGCTCGGGGAGGTGAGTCCAACCACTCCGAGCCAGTGCCGCCCGTCTTTGCAATTAGTAGGCGTTAACTGCCAGGTCGCAGTCGAGACTCGCGATGACGCGTAAATTGGACAGCAATGGGCCTCAATCTTATGCGCCCAATGTCATTCTTACAAAAAGGGAAGCGTCCCCTTTAATCAATCGTTCGAAGCGTCCCCTTTAATCGTGACCGAATGGCGTATGCAAGTTGCCGCGCGCCAGCTACTCGACAGCTCGGCCAAGCTTTTAACGATCGCCAACGAGGTTGGCTATGAATCGGAAGCTGCATTTAGCCGTGCGTTCAAACGTGTCGTCTGCATGTCACCGCGCGACTGGCGTCGGCGCCGATGATGTACGACGCGTCATGTGTGGCTCAGTATTTTCGTGAATGCTTTTTTCTTTTTATTGATGTCTGTTTAAATTTATAGATGTCCTGTTTGGCCACTCATCGATGGGTAAAGAAAAACGGCGGTCACTGAAACCGCCGTTTTTTCCTGTTCATCAGTTCTTTAATCAGAAACTAAGCACTTTATCCGCATCGATAAACAGCTCGTGTATGCTCTCGCCGTTTCCCATACTTGCATAGTGCGGTAGTTCATAGTCATAGATGAAGCGAGAGTATGCGCACAGTGGGCACACGATAACCTCGCCGCCTGCCATAATAAATCCTTCTAACACTTTCGCCAAAGGCGCATCTTTGAGACCGCTTTCACCTGGTACCTGGCAAATCAGTGCGTTGAGGTCAGTATCAGTATTAACTAGCTCAACACCGCCTAGAGTCGGGAACAGTACAACCTTTTCTGCAGGCTCAACCGATGTGAGGGTGTTTGTAGCGTCAGGAACTATTGGAGATAACAGATTCATGCCCAACTGAAGCGCAACACATGCCGCTTCCGAATCGTGACGCGGGTCGGTTTTGAGTGTGATGGCCACGTACTCACCATCATCTTTTTCTTCTCTTCCTTTATGGTCATCATCATCTGCATAGTTTGGTGATGCGGCAAGGGTCATTGCGCAAACCGCTGCAGCAAGAGTTAATTTTCGGGATATTTTTAATCATTATGGTTTCCTTGGTTACTTTAATTGTTATGCCGTGTTAAATAGTATTTTTCTTTTCCGTTTTTGCCGGAGCGTTTGCAGTTTTTGGATCCATATAGATACTCAGTGCGTTGAAACCTCCTTTTAGGATAGATACATTATTGAAACCGATATGGCGTAAAGCAGTGCCT
>JABDQW010000198.1 GCA_013042055.1 Gammaproteobacteria bacterium
GTGACTGTCCCGTCGTTCGGTGATCGCAATGATTCAATGTCACGCGAAGAAATGCGCGAACGTTTGCTGCAGTCGATGGAAGAAGACCGCCTGGAAAAAAAGCAGCAACGCGAACAGCAACAGGCACTCAAGCAGGAAAATAGAAAAAAATGTAATCGCTACCGTGACCGTATGCGTCACTATCAGCGTGCCAGCGGAATATACAGGCTCGATGAGGATGGTAGCCGAGTGTATATGTCGGACGCTGATCGTACCAAGGCCACGAAAAACCTGCAGAAAAAGATCAATAAATACTGCCGGTGAACAACCGTGTTGGTGAATCCAAATAGGATCATCTGTTTGCGTTGCAAGAAACCGTAAGCTACTTATTGACTCTCGATCCTCTCCCTGGTTTTTGACGGAGAATATGAATCCGCGAACAACGCCAATAACGCAAAAGAGCCTTTGTTTTTGTATGTCTTATTTGCGTGCTTTGCGTTATTTGCGGACATATTCATCATGACCGGTAGGCGCGGCGACGCATCATCCGGGCTAAGGCTAATGCACAGTCGGTTCGAGTTTGGTAATGACTGAATTGAGCGCGTAGTCAAACACTGAATGGCCCATAATGACTTTGGATACGCCCTTGTCGAGTTCTTCGGAAAATTCTTTGAAACTTTTTTCAGCAATCAATTCGCCATCATGCGTGACGAAAATCAGCTTTTCGTCTTCAACGATGATCACTGACAGCTTGCAGCGTCGGGTCTTGCCGCCGTTATCAGTGACTATCTGGAACCACATACCCGGCATTACATTAGACGGTAGTTGGGTTTCAGGTACATGTGCCGGTTCCGGTTTAACCGGTTCTTTTTCTCTTGGGGTTTCGGCAATAACCTGTTCTGCGGTTTCGATTTCTTCTGCCAGGTAGTTGGCGTCTTCGATCATTTCACCATACGTGTTGATCAAGCTCTCGAGCACAGCTCGTATATCTTTCTTTGATTTGTACGTTGCCGAAAGCAGCAGGTTGACACGCTCGATCAGATTGTCCTTCTCGGTGAGCAGGTAAGCATAATCCTCTGCAGACTGAAATGGCTGCACGCTTTCAACGACATCGCGCAGCAGCTCGACGATTGCAACCCAGCCATCGTTTTCCTTGCCGTGATCGATATAATGGTTGAACATCATCGTCGGCCAGCGTTTCAATAACAAAGCATGTATCGCTTCGGGCAGTGTTTTGCCTGCTGTGATGTTACGCAGTGACTTTAGAACAGCGTTTCTTGCGTGCTCGCGCAGCGTTTGCTTTTGCGCTTCCTCCTCCTTAAGGCGGGCTTGCTCCTCGCGTTCCTTGATGTAATCGTCGAGTTTTTCGAGCGCGTTTTGGAATGCGTCTGTGTCAAGTGCGTATTCGTTGATCAGCTGATTGACGATTTTATCCAGGCGTATGTATATCTCGTCTGTATGTTGAGTTACGCCCAAGCCCACTTCGGTGATTCTGTCGAGCAGTATTCGGGCGGGGTGGTCATCGTAAATGAAAAATTCCTGATCCAGCATCGACGCTTTGATGACCGGGATTTGGAGGCGCAACAGCAGTGCCTTGATCGTGTCAGAGATGTTTTCGTCTTCGATGATGGCATCAAAGATCAGCTCAATGAAGTCAATCGTTTTCTCGGCAATCTGGTTGATGCGTTTGGTGACGAGACCACCGGATTTATTCGCAATCGCTGACAGGACCGCCTGTTTGACTATTTCGGCATTAAAACTGAGTTCAGGATTATTCACGAACTGCGGTTGTGCCTGGATGTGGGATAAGGCCGTAAGGATTTCGTCATGGCCGTAGTACATTTCTGTGCTGGCTGGATAGGCTGCCACTTGCTCGCCGCTGCGCGCAGCTTCCGCGCCTCCGCCCGTCAGAGGTGCGCCCAGATAACTACCGATTGTGTGACTGACGTGGCTGGCTGGTAACCCGGCAGTTTGGTGCTGATAGAGGCCGTGCTCGTTCGGTGGCGGCAGTGTACCGCTGAAGCCGCCACCGGTCAGACCCGGTTGATCTGCAGCTGTTTGGTGACCGCCTGTAGCATGGATATTACCATACGTGCCTCCAGGGGCAGCTGTTTGACCTACCGGGTAATTTCCCAGGGTCACGCCACTCTGTGGCGCACTCCCTGCGCCCGGCATAGCACCCGGCGCCGCGCTCGGCACACCACCAGGAGCCGCACCCGGCATACCACCAGGAGCCGCGCCCGGCATACCGCCCGGAGCCGCGCCCGGCATACCACCCGGAGCCGCGCCCGGCATACCAGCCGGCATCCCGCCTGGTGCCGCCGGATAAGCGTCACCGTAACCATAACCACCAGCGTCACCATAGCCACCGCTATCAGCATAGTAGCCACCGGCGTCACCGACGGTGTCAATGTCGTTGGGTAGATCCTGTGGTAGCTCCGCAACTTGTGCGGGAGCGCTGCGGCCGCGTCTGCCACCGCTTCGTGCTTGGGCTTTTATCTGCGGCAGCACGCCGGCGTCGATCAGTTGTTTATTCAAATTATCGTAAAAGCGACCAAACTGATCGGCGACATCGTCTTTGAATAATTTGAACATCTTCTGGCGTTCGGGCAGATCAAAATGTTCCAGTAAGGTGTCATCGAAGGCCTGGCAAATTTTATTGGGCGATAATGCATTTTTGATAAATATTTCGGTGGTCTTCAGAGCAAGGTGGTCGAGACGTATTTCGAGGTTCGTTATCTTTTCACGATACTTACCAGTGATCTCATTGCTCAGGTTTTTTACCATGACGATGTCCTCCATGTCATCCTGAGCAACCAGACTGAGTTCATCGTTATTGTCTTCTTTTTTATTTGAGGCTTCTTCGGCCTGGGTAACGGTGTACGGGCGCAGCAGCGAAAGAATGTTGTCCTCGAAGTCTACAGCGACATCTTCACCATATTCTTTCAGTTTTCTGATCAGCATGTAACAGATGTCTTTTTCCTGGCTATATGCCGCGGCATCTGCCATATCGAGTAGTTTGACATTCGCCTCATCGAACATTTTTTCTAATAGCTCACGTAGTTGCGTGATCGAACTATTTTTCAGTTCGGCGATTAATTTGCCATATGCCGATGAAGTATCCGGTGTGTGTTGAATGCTCATAAGCGCTTTGGTGTTGTCGGTTCCCCGTTTAGACAGTACTGCCTCAAGCCTGTCAATTTATAAGAATGTACCAAGTATAGTTGCTTGTAGCGTAATTGTTATGTATCACTGTCGATAATATTGCTAACTACCGTGTTTTAGCACAACTTTTGATGAAAAGTTTCGTCTTCGTTGAAACTGGGTGATATCCGGCTATGCTTGGAGTTGCCGGTTATGCTGTCGAGCTCATACTATGTTCGGAGGTGAGCGCGAATACGTCATTTGTGATTGATCAGGACATCGTCTTAAGCAGAGACTATGTGTTAAATACGATATCGATATATTCAATTGGATTGGACTGGCAATTGGATTGGATTGGACTGGCCAATCAACCGTTTGTAATGGTCGTTCGCGATAGCTCTTGTGATGATGCTGTTCGATGTTATAAAGCATCAACGCGCTCGAAATGTCCAATTAGGTCATGTCGCTAACGTTTACAAATAGCAAGATATCGACACAATATTCAACATCCGGGCTAAGCTGTTATTCATGTAGATTAGGTATGGATCAAGATTCAACGGATAAGCCGCAGGTTCTGGTCGTAGACGACTCCAAGGTGATTCGTCGCGCAGCCGTAAAGATGCTCGGTGATGATTACCATGTGCACGAGGCCGTCGATGGTATCGACGGCTGGCAGCAGTTGCAGCGTAATGATGCTATATCGGTAGTGTTTACCGATATGCAAATGCCTAACATGAACGGTATTGAGTTGTTGAGCAACATACGCCGTTCGGACGACGAACATCTGTCAACATTACCGGTGATCATGATTACCGGTGATGAAGACAGCGAAGATGCCAAGCGCAAAGTGTTTGAAGCCGGCGCCACTGATTTCGTCGCCAAACCATTTAATTCTATCGATCTTCTCAGTCGCGCTCGCTCTTATGCACATCTCAATCGCCGGGTGTCCGAGCTCGAGAAAGTTGCAAGTCATGACAAGATCACCGGGTTGTTTAGTTTGGCGGGTTTTGAGGAGCAGGGTGAGAAGGCGTTATCTTTTGCTTTGCGCCATAATCTTCATCTAACAGTAGTCAATCTTGAGATCGATAGCTTCAACGAACTCTATCAGGCTTACGGTAAGAGTATTGCGCAGCAGGTCATTGTTGCGGTTGGCAAGCGGCTCAACGATGTCATGCGTACCGAAGACGTTACGGCGCGATTGGGGGTCGCGAACTATGGTGTGTTACTGCCTTTGACCAACGATGCCAGTGCCCGTGTTTTCATCACACGGATATGCGACACAATTAATCAACTGGTCTTTAGTGTGGGGCACGAGAAGATAAATATATCGTTGGCGGCAGGCTACTCTTCTCTTGGGGCGAACACGCAAATCGATTTCACGCAAATGATGCAGCAGGCAGATAGCGCACTGCAACAAGCAGTCAAAAGCACTACCGGCAAAAAAATCGTATATTACCGCGAGCCGCCGAAGGCCAGGCGCGAGCCTGTCATAACAGATGACAATCTGCGTACAGCCGTCCAGCATATCCTCGATGGCAACTATTCTCAGGTGCCGGACTATATGGTTCAGGCCATCGTAGACAAATTAATACCATTCCTTGACTATGTCGAGAATCAATCGGATACTGGAAAAACCGGCACCAACCCTTCTTGAGATTATGTCTGACGAACTGAAGAGCCTTGCACCTGACCAGGCCTGGAAATTGATCAATGAGGATGCGCGGGCGATACTGGTTGATATTCGCTCGAGCATGGAGTTTCTATTCGTAGGACATCCCCAGGGTGCTATTCATGTTCCCTGGATTGATGAACCGGACTGGGTGGTCAATCCGCATTTTGTGACCGAAGTACGACAGCTGATCCTTGGCGGTGTCGTTGAAGATGATGCCCAAGGTAGTGTTCCCATCATTTTGATTTGTCGTAGCGGTAAGCGTTCAAAAGAGGCCGGGCATAAACTGCTCGATGCAGGTATCGCCAATGTCTATCATATTGATGAAGGTTTCGAAGGCGAGCTGGACGAGCATCACCATCGCAGTTCGAGCGGCGGCTGGCGTTACCACAAGCTTCCCTGGGAGCAGTGCTGAATCACGTTTTGCCAAGGGCCACGGCCAATCGACGCCAGCATGGCGGTAAAATCCAAGTCCCTCATGCAGTATCCGGGTGTGCCCGAATATGTCGAGAAGGCGACCGCCTTCGCGCAACATGCGGGCCAGATTAATCTTCTCGTTGAAAATTCAATGATTCGGAGTTGATGCAGTAGCGCAAGCCGGTGGGCTGTGGTCCATCTTCAAAAACATGACCGAGGTGGGCATCACATGCCGGACAGCGCACCTCAACCCGTATCATGCCGTGACTCGTGTCGCGCAGCTCGGCGGGTCCGTGGCCGTCAAGCGGGCGCCAGAAACTAGGCCAACCCGAACCCGAATCATATTTCTCGGCGGAGCTGAATAGGGGTTCGCCACAACAGACGCAGTGATACATTCCCGTTTCTTTGTTGTTGTAGTATTTGCCTGTGAAAGCCCTCTCGGTACCGCCCTGGCGGGTGATACGGTACTGCTCAGCAGTCAATTGGGATTTCCATTCTTCGTCCGATTTTTTCTTATTCATCGCGTTTCTCGCGTTTTTGGCTGGAACAATTTCGTATATCAGCCGCATCGCGCCGGTCAGTTAGCATCGTGAAGCATCGCCAGCAGGTAAACCTGAGTTATCGTTCTCGGCTGATGTGGCGGAGTCGGTGCTGGTAGGTAACCGGCTACCGCGATCGTTAGAACAGCATGAGGCAGATACTGACAATGTAACCCGCAATGCAAGCCCCTGCTATAGTACACTATATCAATCAACGCTGCGAAGTGGTCAGAGCGCCGGGAGCGCGTACAGCCTGTAGGGGAGTACTCACTGAATGTCGTGTCATTCAGTATTCGCGCGCGCCACTGGAATCATCGGAGCCGCTAGATTCGCATTCTTCATGCGAATGCAGGTGTTTTGTTGGGGGTTATATGACGACGCTGAGACATGTCCGAACGATTGACTGAAGATGAACTGAACGCCATTAGAAAACGTGTGTGTGAGCTTAGGCTCGAACACCGTGATCTCGATGACGCCATAACGCAGCTGATCGCGCTGGGTACTTTTGAGGAGCTCAAGATCAAGCGAATGAAGAAGCGCAAGCTGCAGCTAAGAGACACGATCGCCCGCCTCGAAGATAAACTGATACCGGATATTCTCGCTTGAGAATATCCGGTATTTAATTTGCAGTACAGGGTATAGACTAGGGAAAAGCAGGAATATGAGGCTCGGTTCCACCCACATCGGCTTCTGGGTGATGTTGCTGGACCAGTGCCTCGATTTCATCGACGCGTTCTTTGGGGATATCGACCATCATCAGCACTTCGCCTTTTTCGATGGCGCCTTCGAACTTCTCGATTTGGCTGTTCGGTACATCCATGCCGATCATGCCCGAGATCCATGCGCCGATGCCGGCGCCGGCCAGGCTGGTTCCAAGAATGGCGCCACCACCCAGTATCAGTCCGGCTGGCGGAAAGGTGACTGCTGCTATTCCCGCAAGGATACCGGTGATACCACCGACAGCCAGGCCGCGTTCCATCGCCGGGATAAAATCGCTCTTTTGAAGCAAATTGGCTTCAGGCAGATCGCCCATTGGCGTGCCTTCTTTAGCAACAATATGGATGTGGTGGTCATCTATTCGTTTCAGCAAAAGCTCATCCACCACGATTTTCGTGGTGTCGAGATCAGGTAGCAAAAAATACAATCTTCTCATTATTAACCCTCTCTTTAGTAGTCTATACGCGTTGGTTACGAGCGACGTAATCGTTCATGATGTTGGCGAATTCGTGCTCATGCTTCGCTGTATTATTTGATCTGGGTCCAGTATATTCCTCTGTTTCCGGCAAGGTCAACTGTTGAATTAGACCCTTCAATTTGTATTAGATTGCAAAAATGAAAGATTTAGCAAATAGAGTTAATATAACACCATCGATTCAATTTAGTATGTTATGAAGTTCTGTTCTTACTGTGGCGCACAAGTGAATTTGTTAATCCCGGCGGGTGATAACAGAGCGCGCCACGTTTGTATTGATTGCGGCACCATACATTACCAGAATCCCAATATTGTGACGGGTTGCATTCCAGAGTGGGGCGACAAGATTCTGTTGTGTAAACGCGCGATCGAGCCCAGATACGGTACCTGGACACTGCCTGCAGGTTTTATGGAAAATGGTGAAAGCAGCCTGTTCGGGGCCGCCCGCGAGGCGATGGAAGAAGCCAACGCCGAAATGCGTGATTTGAAGCTATTCAGCATGTTCAGCATTCCGCATATCAACCAGGTATACACTTTTTTTCGAGGTACCCTGCATGAAGGATGCGCCAGCCCGGGTGAGGAAAGCCTGGAGGTCAAATTGGTATCTGAAGAACAAGTCCCGTGGGATCGCTTATCGTTTCCCGTTGTGATGGAAACATTGAAACTGTATTTCGAGGACCGGAAATCAGGTCGTTACATCGCGCATTACGGCGAGATCATCAAGCAGGACTCGAAAACGATCCGGGTTGATCTTTACTGACCCTATCGGTTCACATTCTCTATTTTCGTAGGGTGCGCCGTGCGCACCGGAACGGGCCACCAAATTGAAGATTTGCGGTGCGCACGGCGCACCCTACGGCCGTGATCCTGGTGAGCAATGCGGGCTATGGGTTCACATTCTCGATAGCGATCGGGGGAAGCTCATCGCCTGTGCGGAAACCAAAGATTACCGAGTAAAAGTAAAGCTCGGCATCCAGTGCTGACTTGATTGATACCGCTTGCCTGAAACCGTGCTGCTCATTTTCAAATGGCACATAACAAACCGGTATGCCCTTGTTTTTCAATGCGGATACCATCTTTTCGGCCTGTGAGGGAGGAACCACCCGGTCTTCCAGGCCCTGAAAGAATATGATCGGGCAGGACAGCTGATCTACGTGATGAATCGGGGATCGCTGTCGATAAATCGATTGCTGTTCGGGGTAGCGACCGATGAGTTGTTCTGTGTAACGTGCTTCAAATTTGTGGGTATCGGCGCACAAGGTCTCCAGGTCGCTAATGCCATAATAACTCGCACCGCAGCTAAATGTATCATGGAATGTCAACGCGGCGAGCACTGTGTAACCGCCAGCACTGCTGCCTTTGACGATCAGTCGGCTGGCATCGACAATTCCTTTGGAGGCGAAAAATTTTGCAGCGTCACATATGTCTTCGACATCCCGTACACCCCAGTTATCTTTCAGCCGTTCCCTGTAGTCCCTTCCATAGCCGGTGCTGCCACTGTAGTTGACATCGACGATCGCAAAACCGCGCGATGTCCAGTATTGCTTACGTATGTCCAGCGAAGCATGGGCTGCACCCGTTGGGCCACCGTGACAGAGCACGATCAACGGCGCTAATTGTTCGGCAGGTGCCTGGTAATCCTTGTTGGCGGGCGCATAGTAGATTGCATGTATCTTGTCGGCATGGCGTGTCTCGAGCCAGAAGTTCTGCCCTGTTGAAAGGTAGGCATCATCGATTGCCATGTCACAGGAACGCACAAGCGTTTGTGTTTCGAGTCGGGCGCTGTCGAGTTTGATGACCTGGCTGAAATCACGCCTGGACGCTGCGATGATACCCGCGGTACCATTGTCGGCACAGATCGAGTCGAATGTGGTCAGCGGGATTTCGATATCCGTCAATTTAAAGGTGTCAAGATCGATCAGCGACAACTGACCGCTACCATCGCTAATTCGGCTGCAAATGATTTTGTTGTGTTCGCAAAAGGCGTAGGTCGTTTGGCCAAAGACCCATTGTGGTAAGCCAAATTCACTTTCGATGTTAGTAACGGCAACGGTTTGGCGCTGCTCGAGGCGTGCCAGGTTCCACCAGCCGGATTCATCGGTCACAAAATACAGTCGGTTGTCGGCTGACCATTCTGGTTGAAAGATCGAGATAGTGGAATCGCCGGCGACGTGCTCGGCATGCGCCAGCGAACCGTCAGCGTCAATACGGCCCAGCCACAGTTGCGTGCCATCCCAGGGCATATTGGGATGGTTCCAGCATAACCAGGCCAGCCGAGTGCCATCGTGGCTGGCGCGGGGATTAGAGTAAAAATCATAACCACTGTGGAGGATCATGATCTCGCCCGATTGTATATCGACAGCGGCGAGGCTGTTCGCCGGTTCTTTGCTGCTGACGCCATGGTCTTCACAGATGCACAAGATGCGCTCGCGCTCGGCGTCGTAACTAAGGTCCGCGAAGCGCATATGTTCAGTCAAGGTAATGCGCTCGATACGGTCGTCGATGACCCGGTATATGTCCTGGTCGGCATCATTCACAAAAAACACGCCCGGTTGGCAAACACAATAGACGCCACCACCGTATTCGTGTACCCGCGAACGCGCATTGAATGGCGGTGGGAGCATATCGCTGCGGGTGTTTCTGCTGAAGCGGACAACGACCGTCCGACCTGCCTCTTCGGGCCGGCGTTCCAGCCAGTACAGGCTACCGTTAAAAATACGAACCTGATCCAACGCGACGGTCTGTGAGGCGATCAATTGGCTGGTTATCGGTGACTTCCAGCTACCATACGGTGCGGTACTTTTGGGCATATTCAATGGTTACAATGGTGCGTTCTGATAGACTTAATGCCTGGTGGTGCATAAGATTCAAGTGTAATGTTAATCCAATTCCTATTTTCCTGCGCGGAGGTGACTGTCAACACCGGCGCGTTCCTATTTAGGGCAAGTAGATGCTGATCAACATCGCTACCATTCTGGTAGTGGCTGGATTGTTGTTGCTGGTGGTTGGCATCATGATTGCTCGCCAGTACACGTTGCGTGCAAAGTTACTGACGTCGTTTTTGTTCATCGTGCTGTTGTCATTGGGGCTACTTGCGGCGCTGGACAGTTATTTGATGAGCGAGAATCTGGAGGAGACCACGTATAAGATCCTGGATGTCGCGGCGAGGCAGTATGCTGACCGTATTGACCAGTTCAATGAATTTAATCTGGAATCAATCCAGTCTGAGGCGCGATTGCCGGCGCTGGTCGATTTCATCAAATACCGTGGGGCTAAACCGTATCACAGTCAAACCATTCGCGAAATTCTGACCGCGCTGCAATCGAGACAAGCGAAAGACATCGTATCGTTTGCGGTCCTGAATAAGGACGGCATCAATATGGTCGATACCGTCAATGCATCCATCGGCAGTGACGAGAGTGAGGAAATCTACTTCAAGGAAGTCTTGTTGAAAAAATCACCTTATCAGTCGCCCGTCATTTTCTCAAGATACGAAGAGCCGGCCTTGTTTTTCAGTAGCCCGATCGAGGATATCACAGGCAAGTTTCTCGGTGTGCTTCGCGTCAAGTACAACGCCAGTGTGCTGAACAAGTTGCTGTCTGATTCGCGTGGTCGCGTTGGCCGAGGTGCCTTTGCCATGTTGATGGATGAGAGCTATCTGCGCTTGATCCATGGCAGGCGGAATGACCTGCAAAACACACTCGCGATCAAAATCAGCGCTGCGGACCTTAATGTGCTGGAGCAGAATGGAAGGGTGCCGCACAATTCGAAAAGGCTTTTTGCCGAGCAGCCTGAGTTGATCAACAAGCTGGAAAACACCCGTTTCAACAACACCAACCTGCAGATCCAGCTGTTTGGTATGGGTGAGGATCTGTATTCACTATCGATAGCTAGACTGACCACGGCACCATGGAAAGTCATATTCGCACAACCCAAGGAAGTGTTGATCGAGCCCGTCGAGGAGCAAACACGAGCGACATTATTGTTCGCCAGTGCGATCGCATTTTTGGTCGTGTTCATCGTTGCGGGTACGACCCGCATTCTGCTCAAACCGATCCGACAACTGACAAACGTGGTCAAGCAAATTGGTGAAGGTAATCTTAAGATCAAGGCGAATGTTGATACCAACGATGAAATAGGTGGCCTTGCCGACGCATTCAATGAGATGACAACCAATGTCCGGGTTCTGGTCAATGATCTCGAAAAAGAAATCGATGACCATAAATTGACAGCAGATAGTTTGCGTAAATTGTCGCAAGCTATCGAGCAAAGCCCGGTATCTGTGATGATCACCGATCTAGACGGAAATATTGAATACGTTAATCCGGAGTTCGGCCGCGTAACAGGCTATACCTCAGAAGAAGTTATCGGAAAAAATCCGCGTATTCTCAAATCGGGACATACACCACCTTCGCAATTCACCAACATGTGGAACAGCATTACCACGGGACAATCATGGAGCGGGGAGCTGTATAACAAAAAGAAAAATGGGGATTTGTTCTGGGAAAATGTCACCGTATCACCGATAAAATCCAGTGACGGAAAGAACACGCATTATCTGGCTATCAAGGAAGACATCTCGATACGAAAAGAATACGAAGAGCGTCTGATGTATCAGGCCAGCTACGACAAGCTGACGGACTTACCGAACCGCTCGCTGGCGTTCGACCGACTAAGGCAGGCGCTTGCCAATGCGATTCGCGACAGGGAGCGTCTCGCTGTGATGTATGTTGACTTCGATCATTTCAAGAACATAAACGATACCTTGGGGCACAATGCCGGTGACAGTTTTCTGATTTCGATGGCTGAAAGACTGAAAGGTATCGTGCGTGATGTGGACACTGTCGCCAGGCTGGGCGGTGATGAGTTTATGTTGATACTCACAAGTACGCATCATAAGTCCGGAGAAATACCGCTTTCTGAATACCGGGATCAAATACAGCAGAAAGCGGCCGAAATCTTACACAAGGTCGCGCAACCCTGTGTCATCGAAGACATGGAGTTTTCGGTGACGGCGAGTATCGGTATTGCGATATTTCCAGAGGATGGCGATGACCCGCATATTCTGCTGAAAAACGCGGATACCGCGATGTATCGCGGCAAGCGTAAAGGCAGAAATACGTTCGAAGAGTTTACGCCCGAGATGAGCGATAAGATCGTCAAGCGTGTCGAGATTGAGAGCAAGCTCCGACGGGCGGTTGAAGAGGAAAAGTTCTATATCACCTATCAGTCGCTAGTCAATACGCGCACGATGCGGCTGGCAGGTGCCGAAGCGCTGATACGTTGGGAAGATGATGAACTCGGTCATATTGCCCCGGAAATATTTATTCCGTTTGCCGAAGAGTCGGGCGTCATTGTTGATATCGGGCGTTGGGTTCTGGATAGTGTATGCCGGGACGTTAAAGGACTGAGGGCCGACCAGGACAGCAAAGATTTTTATATTGCTGTTAATCTCTCCGGTCGGCAGTTCAGGGGCAAGGGTTTCGCCAGGCAGGTTTCAGATACGCTATCCAAATACAAACTTCATGGCAGCAGTCTCGAGCTGGAAATAACCGAACGTTTGTTGATGAAAGATGTGCCGGAGGTCATCACCACGCTCGATCAGCTCAAGGAGATGGGGATCCGCTTATCGATCGATGATTTTGGCACCGGTTACTCATCGCTGAGTTATCTGAAACGCTTCCCGTTCGATGTGCTCAAGATCGACAAGATGTTCGTCCACGATATCGGTGTTGATCCCGATAACGCGGCTCTTTGCGAGGCGATCATCAGCATGGCCCACAGCCTCGGTCTGAGCGTAGTCGGTGAAGGTGTCGAGAATGAGGAGCAATTCGAGTTTCTCCGATTACGCGGTGCCGAGATCGTGCAAGGCTATTATGTCAGTAAGCCGATGCGATATGACGAGTTCAAGCAGTTTGTCACTGTGTCTGACTGGATAGCATCAACGGTGGGTT
>JABDQW010000131.1 GCA_013042055.1 Gammaproteobacteria bacterium
AACAGCTATCGTCGGGCAATCGACCCGCCGACACGGGTTACTTCTTCCGGAAAACGCCGTGAATACGTCCGTGTAGGCTCGACGGCGGCTTCCCTGCCGCCGACATTTCCTCCAGAAGCAACCCGTATCGGCTCAAGTAAGCGGCATTAGGGTGACCCCTTTAGTGAGGACCGGCAACAAAAAGCGATCATCGCCTTTTGTCACCGGCCCTGCTTTGCTTTTCTATTATTGGGCCTACTATTGGGCTATGGGGCAGTAGAGCGGGCCACCAGGCTCGTAGAGCGAACCACCAGGCGAAGAGGGATAACCGGGTTCATTAGGCATTGGGATTTCGGATACCAACGCCATGTACTTAGTTATCATCCCCTCGTTACTACCAGGGTGAGGTTCGCCTACAGCGATGCCGCCTTGTATACGGCCAAGGGCTTCTTCATCGAGTGACTTGCACTCTGTCAGTTCTTTGATACATATCTTAGTCATGTCATATCTCCAGTTGGGTTCGATTTTAAAGTCAATAAATTGCAAACAGCCGGTTTCAGGTCCATGATTGCCGGGAGCGTGTAATCTTCCTCAAACAACGTGCTGCATATCTTGTACCAATAATGAGCTAGTCCACCTATTACGAGCCAAGCAATTGATATCTATGCAAATATCTACTTCAATATTCGATCAACCGTATTTCTGCAGGATTAATTGGGCGAGAATGTACGCTAAAACCTAACGTTATGATGAACATGGTTGGCGTACATACAACTGAGATAGATGCGAAAATCCCAGTCCGACACCAACTTGTTCGTAAAACCAAATAGGACAAACCGCACCGCAAATCAATTTGCTGAATTACGGCTATGCGATTGAAATGGCGACATATCGTCGACAATCTGCGTCCGCCTTCGTGCAACATCCGGGCTTGCCCGTGCAAACTGTTGAAAACCCGCAATCTTGGGTAAGATTTTCAACAGTCATCAGGCGTGGTATGTTGGCGGCTCTCCTCAATAAGACAAAAAGAAAGTGGAGCTCGAAATGAGTTTTCTTGGCAATCGGATTTTTTCGATGGCAGTCATCGTCGTTGTGCTCTATTTGAACGGCTGTGGCGGTCCGGAAGTCAACCAGGTCGAGTCCGGAAATCGGGATCAGATCCTACACCTGGGCAACGGAACCGAACCGCAAGGACTCGATCCTCATATTGTTACCGGCGTTCCGGAACACCACATCATCACTGCACTGTTCGAGGGACTGGTCCTCAAGAATCCTTACACGCTGGAAGTTGAACCGGGCGTTGCGGAACGCTGGGAGATTAGCGAGGACGGCCGCACATACACGTTCTATCTGCGTGAAGCTGCGGTCTGGTCGAATGGCGATCCGGTTACGGCGGAAGACTTTCGTTGGTCATGGATGCGCGCCCTGACGCCGGAACTGGGCAGTCTGTATAACTACATGTATTTCCCCATCGTAAACGCCGAAGCATTCGCCAACGGGGAAATAGACAGTTTTGATCAGGTCGGCGTCAAGGTACTTGACGATCGCACACTGCAAGTTCAGCTCTATGAACCTACGCCTTACCTACTGCAACTATTTGATCACTACAGCACATTCCCGGTACACCGGGCCAACATTGAGGCCTTTGGATCGATTTCAGACCGCCTCTCTCAATGGGCTCGGGAGGGGAATATGGTTTCCAATGGCGCATTCGAGCTTACCGAGTGGAAAATCAACTCTCATGTTCGGGTTGAAAGGCGCGCCAGCTACTGGGATGCAGAAAATGTCGAACTGAACGGCATTGTTTTCTATCCAACCGAAAACATTACCACTGAAGAACGTATGTTTCGAGATCACATGCTCCATAAAACCAACGATGTACCTCTGGATAAAATCCCACTCTACCGGGCAGAAAAACCCGAACTGATCGAACTGGCGCCCTATCTGGGCACGTATTTCTACGCATTCAATATCACCAAGCCGCCATTCGATGATGTCCGGATTCGCCGAGCATTGGGCATGACCATAGATCGCGAGCTGTTAATCGATACCGTTTTGCAGGGTATCAACACAGCTGCCTACGGGATCACTCCACCGGGCACCCTGGGTTACAGCCCTCCCAAACTGTTTGGATTCGATCCTGAGCTGGCTCGCCAGCTGCTCGCTGAAGCAGGTTACCCGGATGGCGACGGATTCCCACCTTTTGAAATACTCTACAATACCAGTGAAGCGCACCAGAAAATTGCCGTAGCCATTCAGCAGATGTGGCAGCAGCATCTCAACATCAAGGTCACGTTGACCAATCAGGAGTGGAAGGTCTATCTGGATACTCTCAACAACATGGACTTTGACGTCTCGCGCCGCGCCTGGATTGCCGACTACATCGACCCGAATGGCTTTCTGGATATGTTCCTGACTGGCGGCGGCAATAACCGGACCGGGTTCTCGAACGAGACCTATGACCGGATCATACAGGAGGGTGCCCCTAAAGCGACCGACCAGAAAGAGCGCTATAAACTATTTGCGGAAGCGGAAACCATTCTCATCAATTCGATGCCGGTTATTCCGATCTACACGTACTCAATCAAGCATCTCAAGCGAGAGAGTGTTAAGGGAATGCCAACGAATCTGATGGCCTACTACAACTACAAGTACGTTTATCTCGAAGCGGAAGAATAACCGATGTTCAAGTTTTTAGGTCTGCGCCTGTTACAGGCGATACCTGTTCTGTTAGTCGTTATAACAGTGACCTTTTTTCTGGTTCGTGCCGCCCCCGGTGGGCCATTTGATGACGAGAAAGCGGTCTCGCCGCAAGTCAAGGCAGCTCTCGAAGCTCAGTACAATCTCGACCAGCCGATGCACCAGCAGTTCTTCTCCTATCTGATCGGACTGGTGCAAGGTGATATGGGGCCATCTTTCAAGTACCCCGGTCGCTCGGTTGACGAACTGATATTCCAGGGATTCCCGGTCACCGCCGAGCTGGGACTGTATGCATTGTTGTTCGCCGTTGCACTCGGCGTACTTGCCGGCGTTTTTGCCTCCCTTAGACCGAACACCAAGCAGGACTACATACCGATGAGTGCTGCGATGGTTGGGATCTGTATGCCATCTTTTCTGCTCGGCCCCATTTTGGTGCTGGTATTTGGCCTCTGGTTTGATGTGCTTCCGGTTTCCGGCTGGGGTAACTCTCCTGGCGACAAGATACTTCCGAGCCTGACCTTGGGATCTACTTACGCCGCTTATATTGCGCGACTTAGTCGATCCGGTATGCTCGAGATTCTCTCTCAGGACTATCTGCGCACAGCCAGAGCCAAGGGGTTGCCGGAGCATACAGTCATCATCAAACACGCTCTGAGGGGAGGGCTCGCTCCGGTAATCGCCTTTCTGGGACCCGCTTTTGCAGGACTGCTCTCCGGTTCATTTGTCGTCGAGACCATCTTCCAGATACCGGGGCTTGGCAGATTTTATGTTCAGGCGGCGTTTAATCGGGACTACACCATGATTCTCGGAACCACCGTATTCCTCTCCACACTGATTGTCTTTTTCAATCTGCTCTCTGATGTGCTGGCGGCCTGGCTGAACCCCCGCCTTCGATATCAGTTCAAGTAGATCCAGGCTTCCGATAAGCGGCTTTTCATATGACCACAGCCATTTCCGAAATTGATCCCCAGGAATTACCGAAAGGTGTTTCCCTGTGGCAGGATGCCTGGCATCGCTTGCGCCGCAACAAGCTGGCCATGATCGGCGCTTGCTATTTGATTGCCGTGATAATCATGGCGCTGCTCACGCCCTGGATTGCACCCTACGCGTACGACGCCCAGGATTTGAGACTGGGTGCCACACCCCCGTCTGCTGCGCATTGGCTGGGAACCGATCTGTTTGGTCGCGACCTTCTCTCGCGAATTATGTATGGGGGGCGCATTTCGCTGCTGGTGGGTTTTATCGCGACAGCAGTCGCTCTGGTGATTGGTGTAACCTACGGTGCTATTGCCGGTTATGTCGGAGGTCGTGTGGATGCCATAATGATGCGACTGGTCGATATTTTGTACGCACTGCCCTTCATGATATTCATCATCCTGCTAATGGTGGTATTCGGGCGCAATCTGCTTCTGATGTTTCTGGCTATCGGCGTCGTTGAATGGTTGACCATGGCAAGGATTGTCCGCGGCCAGGTACAATCACTGCGGCAGCAGGAGTTTGTCGAAGCTGCCATCTCGATCGGTCTGTCCCCGGCCCGAATAATCTGGAAGCACCTGATACCTAACGCACTCGGCCCCGTGATTGTTTACACCACACTCACTATTCCAAGCGTCATGCTGCTGGAAGCTTTCCTCAGTTTCCTCGGACTTGGGATTCAGCCGCCACAATCGAGTTGGGGGCTACTTATTTCTCACGGTGTGGAAACAATGGAAGAGTATCCATGGTTACTGATCTTTCCCGGCCTGGCGTTGACCATGACGCTGTTTGCACTCAACTTTCTGGGAGATGGCTTGCGTGATGCACTCGATCCCCGTGTATCCAAGGACTAAACGGGCTAAATAGATGCAGCCGCTACTTTCGGTAAAAGATCTGCGCATCCACTTTCATACTCGCAACGGATTGGTTCGCGCGGTCGATGGTATTTCGTATGATGTCCATGCCGGAAAAACCACGGCGATTATTGGAGAATCCGGTTCCGGCAAATCAGTTGCCTGTTATGGTCTGCTCGGGCTGATCCCGAAGCCACCGGGCAAGGTCGAAGGTGGTACCGCGGATTTCGGCGGTAAAGACCTACTCCAGTTATCCGAAGCAGAGCTGCGTAAAATTCGTGGTCGGGGCATCTCGATTATCTTCCAGGATCCAATGACCTCACTGAATCCTTACCTTCGCATTGGCGATCAGATGATTGAGCCTCTGCAACTCCACTTCGGTATGAAAAAAGCCGAAGCCTGGAAGCGTGCAACGGCGGTTCTCGAAGAGGTTGGAATCCGCGATGCGGACCGACGTATGAACTCCTATCCATTCGAGTTTTCAGGGGGTATGCGACAGCGGGTGGTGATCGCCATGGCGCTAATCACCGAACCGGAGATCATTATCGCCGACGAGCCGACCACAGCCCTCGATGTGACTGTTCAGGCGCAGATACTGAAGCTAATCGCAGAACTTCAGCGCAACCACAATATCGGGGTAATTTTTATCAGTCATGACCTGAGCGTGATCTCGGATATCGCTGACGACATATGTGTCATGAAAAATGGCGAAATTGTTGAGCAGGGCAGCCGCCAACAGATATTCGAACAAGCCCAGCACCCCTATACGAAAAAACTGCTGGATGCGGTCCCAGATACCCACAAAGATATTGTCGAGAACAACGACAGCGAATTTTTGGTCGTCGAAAACCTCTGCACCCATTTCTCAAGTTCAAGAAGAGCCCCGGTTGTTAAAGCTGTCGACAATGTTTCCTTCAAAATCAAACGACGCGAAATTGTTGGTCTGGTTGGGGAGTCGGGTTCAGGTAAATCGACAATTGGAAGATCAATCCTCAGATTGGTGGATCCCACATCCGGGTCGGTCAAAATCGAGGGCACTGAAACAACCGCGTTAGGCTATCGAGACCTAAAGATGCTGCGCCGGCATATGCAGATGATCTTCCAGGATCCCTATGCTTCACTAAATCCCCGGATGTCGGTCTATGACACGCTCGCAGAACCTCTCCTGCTGCACAAAATCGCCACACGCAAAACATTGGATAGCGCGGTCTTCGAACTCATGGATTCTGTGGAACTGGCGCGTGAATCGGTGCTTCGCTACCCACATGAATTTTCCGGAGGACAGCGACAACGGATAGCGATCGGCAGAGCGATAGCGACGAAGCCAAAATTTATCGTAGCGGACGAGCCAGTTTCTGCACTGGACGTAACCATTCAGGCCCAGATTCTCGATCTGCTTCTGGAACTGGTCGATCGTTACGAGTTGACCATGCTGTTCATTTCGCACGATCTGGCCGTTGTTCGCTATATTGCTGACCGAATCCTGGTGATGTGCCAAGGTGAGCTGGTCGAGTCGGGCCACTCCGATCAGGTCTTCGACAATCCGCAGCACCCTTATACACAGACGCTGCTGAAGTCGGTTCCCGGCAAATATCTGCACGACGAAATCGCGGCGGGCTAGCCCGCATCCTGGATGTCGAGGCATGTTCCCCATTTGCCAACTTTATTCAGAATTTAGTTAGTTTTACCCCAACGACTAAACCGCTGAGGTGCTATCCTCGCCCGTGGCCAGCACAACAAAAAAAACAATGAATATTCTTATAATCAATAAGATATAACATTTCTACCGTGGCCAGGATCAAGCCTGGCACAGATGCTGCTCTATCCCTCTACAGAAAGCACCAATCAGCGACGGGAGAGAGCCATGTACAACCGATTTGACAGCAACGACTACGCAATCATCGAAGGCATTAGCGCTAAGGATCACGAGGTTCCAGAACTCGACCACTGGGAATTGGAAGATTTTGAAGATCTTGTTCCGGAGCACCTGCGATGAACTCCATCGCCAGAATTTTCGGCGGTATCGCCCTGGCGACGGGCATGAGCCTGTCGACACCCGCGATGACCGAAGAAGCGTCTCCGCTTGCAGAATCCGAAATTACGATCGGTTTTGAAAACGACTCGCGCTCGGGTGATGAATTCATCAGCGCAGAGACCAGTTTCCAGGCCCGTCACGCCGTAATCTGGAACGCCTTCGCCGCAATCACAGAATACCCGAACCTGCATAAATGGATCGGGGAAGCACGCTTCGTCGGTGACACCGACGACGGCACCCAGGAGTTCCTCATCGAATTTAAATTTCCCTGGCCCATCGGCACCCGCTGGTCCCGGGTTGAGGTCACCCGCGAACATGGTGCCGAAATTTCCTGGCGGCAGATTGAAGGTGATCTCAATGCGAACCAAGGACGTATTTCATTTTCAAGCAAGGGCGATCAGGCGCATATACATTACCGCGCCATTATCAGTGTGGGTGTACCCGCCATGTTCGCCCGGCCATATAAAAAGAAGTTTGTATACGAATTCCTTAACGCAATCAAGGAGCGGGTAACAACCAAGCCTGACTCTGCGCCATCAATGGCATTGGTTATTCAATAATTTCGAAACATTTACCGAGGGACTTTTTATGAAAATCAGCACACAGCTTAATTGCACCATCATTCTGGCTTTGCACTGTTATCTACCCGGCCTCGCTGGCGCCGGGGAACCTGCCTCGTATAACTGGCAGATGACCCAGCTATTTCAACCTACCCCGGCCGATCTGAAGCGTGAGGCAAAAGGGCGCATAATGATTTATGACGGTCTCACTGACAAGACTGTTGAAAGGGCGCTTGATGAACAATTCGATCGAGTCGAGACGATGATGTTTACGAGTGTCGTGGTTACCGATGATTCGGGCGAACCCACACGGGACACGGATACTGGGGAGATCATCACAGAAGAAGACGGGTGCGACTAGTCGCACCCGTCGTCTTGACACGCATTTCTCACCGGGATAACGGGAGCCGGAGCAGGATTCGTGTTCGAGAAGCAATAAAGGGGTCCGACCCGAATGGAACTTACTTAAGCCGATACGGGTTGCTTCTGGAGGAAATGTCGGCGGCAGGGAAGCCGCCGTCGAGCCTACACGGACGTATTCACGGCGTTTTCCGGAAGAAGTAACCCGTGTCGGCGGGTCGATTGCC
>JABDQW010000213.1 GCA_013042055.1 Gammaproteobacteria bacterium
CCCGCATTTCTCACCAGGATCACGGGAGCAGGCGCAGGATTCGTGTTCGTAAGCGCCGCTCTGGAGCGAAAAGCGTAGCCATAGCTACGGTTTGAGTGAAGAGCAAGCTGACGGACACGAAGACCAGCCTGAACCGTGATAGGCATGCTTGAATAACACACTGTTTTTTTGAACACCCGAACTTTTCTCCAAATAGCCAATGCCTTAGCAGTTTTCCGCGCCGCCTGATGAAAAATGCGGGCTAGGACGTTTTGACGCCGTGGTCGATTGTCGATTTCGACTTTCGCCAGTTGCCTATTCTAGCCCTAGAGCGATTCCAGCAAGCGAACGAGCTTGAGTAGTTTTGAGTCTTCTTCAAGCGCGCCTTCCCAGAACGGGTAAATAACTGCATCGGCGCCTTCACCGATAATCAGTTTGGCCTTGAATGCGTCGGCAGCACCCTCCGGCATCGGATGCTCGTCTGGAATCCCCAGTTGATGGATTGCATCAATTAAGGCCTGTTCCTGCTCTACACTTAGTTTGCCATGGCGAGGCGGATCGCTGGTATAGGTACCACCGCTGACTGCAAAGTCACCGTTGGATTTGATTTCGATGACGAAAGCGTAATCTTCTTCGCCGACGACCTGATATTTTATAGGCTGCATACATTGAACACCTGGGCTTAAAATCATTGGTTCCTGGCCCGAATTTCGCATATGGATCACGGTTCAGGCTGGTCATTGTGTCAGTTAAGCTTGCTCTTCAGTCAGACCGTAGCGGTGGCTAAGCTTTTTGCTCCAGAGCGCCGCTCTCGAACACGAATACCGCGCAGACTCCTAGCCTGCATTTAACCGTCTGTCGTGAATAACTGCAATATATTAGCCCATTCTGCTGTCAGGGCTATGAAAAATGTTGTAAAACTGGCTTAATATATTCCTTGGCTACGACTAGGGCATGTCATCATTCACTGCGAAGGATAGAACTTGGTAAAAAGCACAGACAAGCTATGGTCACGACGAGTGACCAACACCAGCAATGCGCTTGATCTCGAAACGGGCGTGTTCACCCTCGACGAACCAAGAGAAATCGCACTGTCATTACAACGTTCTGCCTTGCGCAGTAGACGCCGCAGGGTCGATCCATTCCGCTCAGCAATGTCCATGCTGAATTTCTACATCAATCGTAGCGGAAGAAAGCTGCCGCTGTGCCAGCGAAAAATATTGGAACTGGCCAAGGACGAACTACGCGACGTATTCGACAGGCCCAGAAAACAGTCGCGTGTCTGCCGCTAGCCCGAATATACCGACCGTTTGCTTCGACAGTGACTATCGGGTCAATTTTTAAGAAAGTTTTTCAAATGCGCTCTGCTAAGCGCAGTCAACTCGTCGTCACTGCGAACACCGATCCCAGAATCGCAATTTCGTGTATACAGCGTGATGTGTGGAGGTGGCAATGGGTAGTCGTCTGCTATCATCTTAAGCGATTTAAGTTTACTGTAGAATACTGCCATCCCCTCCATCTTTATCAACATAATGATACTTTCCTCGACCTGTTGAAATGTAGATGAACCGCTGATCTTGACAAGATGTCTGAGGTCGGTTGTCTTCTGGTATGACCAGTCAGTGCTTTCAAACGCCTGACAAACATCGAGTTCCAGTCCCGGTCGCGATGTAAACTGTTGCTGTAATTGAGCGCCTAGGCTAGAACCAAATACGGTGATGTGTGTCTCTTGTTTAGGGGTGAATAGCTGATTTGCGAACTCAAGCGGAGTTGTTTGAATGCCTAGATCCCTTTTATCAACATTGAGAATCAACGTGTTAAATTTGGTAAGGCCAGGCCAGCTGATTTCTCGCATCGGTGTCACTGGCGTCTTATCGAAAGCCATTAGCCTTCATTCTTGCCGGTAATACCCGCGGTAAGCACAAAACGCATGGCTTCCTCCATGCTCATTTTTAGCGGGCGCATTTCACTCCGTGGAACCAATACAGTGTATCCGCCGACCATATAGCTCATGGGCAAGTATACCAGTACGCTGTCACGATCACGAAAAGACTCCGGCAGACGATGCGGCGCTTCCTGCGTGACAAATCCGATCAATTCCATTCCGCTGACGGTCACAGCGACAACCTGTCCGAATTGATCCTGCTTGGGTCTGAAAAAGTTAAAAAAGTCTCGAAATGCGCGGTATATGGTTTTGATCAGCGGTAGGTGGTAGAGAACCTGTTCACCGAGTGCAAAAAGCTGGCGCACGATGTAAGCGTTCATCAGCAAGCCGACAACGAAAACGACAACCAAGCCGGCTATCATGCCCAGACCTGGAAAATAACTTGCATCAGGCAATACGAAACGCAGCGCGTTACCCATGACTTGCTCGGACGACACAGCGAGCCAGTACAATAGATATATCGTCAATACGATGGGCAACAGTGTCACAAAGCCGGTGATAAGAATTTTACTGATGGACTTGAACATGAGGTCTCCAATATTGATTGATACAACATTTCAATTGCCCTATTCTAGCAATTTGGATCAGTATCGATGCGCCTGTTCTGTATTAACTGTATATTCCTATCTGATTCTACTATGATCGACCTTTGCCGACGGGGAAAAACATGAAATATACCGTACTCGCAATGCTGATTTTCAGCATCTCTGCTTCAGCCAATGCTTTCTCTGGTGCTGACCTACTAGCCCAGTGCACGAAATTTGTTCAGATTATCGAGGGCGAAAAAACTGACTTGCAGCATACCTTGAATGCCGGACTATGCGGAGGCTATGTTCTCGGCGTACAGGAAGGTTTTATTGCGTCGTCAGAGTTGGCCGCTATCGCCAGCGAAGATAAAGGACTGGAACCAGTGACCGGTAGGTACTGGGAGATCCCGGCTGAAGTAGAAGCCGAAAACATCGTCCGTATCGTTGTCAAGTATCTGAAAATTAACCCCGATATGCAAAAAAAGCCCGCTGTGTTGAGTGTCATCAATGCCCTGATTCAAACCTACCCAATTGAGTAACTGAGGCCTGCTATTTGATCCGGTCGAATGCTTCCTTGTAGCAATGGTGCTTCTTGATGATCCGCCGGGCGGAATCACCGTAGCGTTTAATCCATTGGGCTAGCACGGCGCTGCTAATATTGACACCCGATTCAAGTTGTTTTTCCAGCCTGTCCAGGCCAACGTCCGATATGCGCTCAGATCTGGAAACGCCGGGCTCTGACTTTTTGACCATTCTAGCTCATCTCCAACGACCCAATCTTCATCTATATCCCACGTCGCCTGGTGAGAAATGCGGGTTAGCAGTCATACGGTCTCACTCGCGGGGGGTTACCCCACCATGGTCAATTCGCTCATACTCCGCAATAACCTGGGCACCCAGCAACAGGATAATTGCCGCGAATTCAAAACTGAGAAGTATCACAATTGTTGTGGCAAGTGAACCGTAAATCACGCTCACGAAAGACAGTGTTGAAAAGTACCAGATCAGTATGTGCCGGGTGATTTCCCATAATGCGGTGGCTGCAACTCCCCCGACTAGCGCGTGTGACCAGGCTAATCGACCCACGGGCATGACCAGGTAGACGGACGTCAATAGTAAGACTTCGCCGAATACACCGACAGCATACAGAATTGTGGCTGTGGTTTGCGTCATATTGAGTTCGATACCGAGAAAGGACGGTGTATCGGTACTATGTTGATGTAGCCAGCCGGACATCAAACTGACCACCAGAAAACCTGCGGCGAGCAGCAAGATGTACAAGTACGGCATCAGAGCAGACACCAGGAAATGTCGCCGATGTTTCAACTGACGATGGAAAAAGATCGTTGACATCGCATTCTCTACAACGGTAAACGCGAGAGAACTGAAAAAGATCAGCAGGAAAATTCCCACGGTACCGATGACTCTCCAGTTGGCGATAAAGGTTTCGAGATGCGTGATTAACGTTTCGGTACGTGTCGGTGTTGCCATCATCAGAAAGGTCGACAGCGTCTCGAGCAGAATTTCCGTTTCTATGAAATACGAGAGCGCGATCAGAACCAGTGCAAATACCGGGATGATGGATAGCAACGTGTAATAGGCAACGGCACCGGCAAGCAGCAGCCCTTGGTTTTCGCGAAACCCTCTGAGCACATCGAGCGTAAACGGTCCCGGGTGGCTGATGACGTAGTTGAGCGGAGATGGGGCTTTGTTCATTTTATCAACATTAATCGAACTGTTTTCTCGATCAGCATTCAAAGGTGATAGCATTGCCGAGAGAACACATACCTATGCCCGATCGAGTTCAAATTGACATACCTCTGTTACTAATCGGGCTGCTGTTATCAGCAACCCTGATTGCTTTTCTGGCGGGCGTGTTCCCCTACCCGTTTGGTTTTTTCATTCTTTGCTTTGCCATGCTGGGCCGTATATTACAACTTCACAGCAGAAAATAATTACAGCAACTGCGGGCCACTTCCTATAATGACTACAATGCACGGCCCCAGCACCATGTTAATGATGCCAGCAAAACGAATCCTGGCCAGTCTATGCAAACAGGCTTCCATGTCATTCATCTGCAACAATCGCTGGTATTGGCGGTACGGCACAAAAAAGATGTAGGTATAATTGACAACCATGAGCAGCGCAACCAGCCCCATGAGCATAATATGCGGAGGGATGCTGTCAAAACCGCCATAAATACCATATACCATCCAGGTCCCGGTGCCTAGCAATATCGCCACGGACACCCGCGGCCACCCACGTCCAGGCATAAAAGCGCCTGAAAACGAGCTGCCATAGCAATAGCTACGGTTTGAGTGAAGAGCGAGCTTACGGACACGAAGACCAGCCTGAACCGTGATAGGCATGCTCGAATAACACGGTGTATTTTTGATCATTCGAAATTTTCTCCAAAGGGCCAAGGCCTTAACGAAATACTATGCCGCCTGGTGAGAAATGCGGGTTAGGACGCTGGATGCCCGCCCCCGCGGGCATGACGTAGATATCTGGACAGCAGTGTGCAAAAGCGGGAATGTGATCCGGGTGAGAAATGCGGGCTAGCGAGGTGGTGTTGTTAGCCGCCAGTCATGCTCATGAAGCGTACGATCTGCCCGGGGTTCTCTCGAAACTCGTGTTTTTCCGGTTTGATGGCAATGGCTTCGAC
>JABDQW010000214.1 GCA_013042055.1 Gammaproteobacteria bacterium
TTCAAGCATGCCCACACGGTTCCGGCTGGTCCTGCGTTTGCTCGCCTATCGCACATATGTAGAGGACTACGTGCAATATCCGGGCTAACTCAGCGCCATTTTGGTATCTTCGATTATTTCTTTATTTTCTTCGATATCGACAACGTTAACTTCCACGTCTAAACCCAATCGTGAGAATGCTGGCACATGTAACCAGCATTCAGGAGATAGCGCTTCCGGAACATGCCTTCCCTGTAGTAATGCAACTTGTACAAGATCAACAATACTCGCCTGATCATCCGTGTCGTATGCGAAATTATGGCACTGTTTGACGACTTCGATCATTTGCTTTTCAAATTTCCAATGGCGTAGGATGAGTTCACCCACCACACCTTGTAATTCATAGATTACACCTCCCAATGCCGCTTCATCATGAAATAGATCGTCATCATTCTCTGCCTGTACCAGAACAGGTAATGCGCCAATATTGTGAATGAGGCCGGCAAGCAATGCCTGCTCGGGATTGATTCCGGATACCAGCGTTGCCATCATGCGACTGATTGCGGCCGCATCGACCGATTTAGACCAAATACTTTTGGAATGTGTATCCAGGGCATCAGATGTCGCCTGAAATATCTGTTTCATCGCTAGACCAACCACCAGATCACGGACAATACGGATACCGAGACGCGTCACCGCCATTTGCAGATCTTCGATGGGATTTCTAGTGCGATATAACGGACTATTAGCAACCTTTACGAGTCGGGCGGCGAGTGAGGCGTCCTGCGCCAGGGCATCTGCAATATCGTGTGCCGTCGAGTTTTCGCATTCAACAACATCGCGAATCCTCAAAGCTACCTCAGGTAGCGTAGGCAAAATCAGCTTATCGGCTTCTACTGCTTCTTGTAGATCATTATAAAGCGATTCGGCTTTTGCGCTTAATTTTGTGGTCACGTTGTTGCTCCCATCGTTATAGAGTTTCATCTAGATACGCCCAGCATGACAATCAAGCAGACAGTGATCCTTTCGATCCTAGCCCGCATTTCTCACCAGGCGGCGTAGGATACTGGTAAAGCATTGGTCCCTCTGAAGAAACCCTGGATGATCGAAATACAGTGCGTATTTCAAGCATGCCTATCACGGTTCAGGCTTGTCTTTGCGTCCGTAAGCTTGCTCTTCACTCAAACCGTAACTATTGCTACGCTTTTCGCACCACAGCGGCGCTTACTCCTGCTCCCGTGATCCTGGTGAGAAATGCGGGCTGGTGACATTTTTCTGTAGCTAGAATAGTCCAAATCTTCAGCAAGAACCGCCATTACTTGACGAGTGGTATGTGATTAGCGTCGTCGTGATGAAAGAGAACTTGTTGTCATCTCAAGGGAACTCTGATTTATACAGAGTTTTCGTGCGGCACATGTGCCGTCATTTTCAATCACATATGTGATTGAAAATGAAACATAAAATCGCATTTTTATTTTTCGTGCTCTGATTAATTCCGTCCAGAATTTTTCAGAGCCTCCGTTAGCCACAACACGCCATCAGCGATATCCAGTTCGCTTATGTGCATCAGGTGCTTGCAAATTGCAAACCACTGTTTTTCGACTATAGTCAGAATTGCAGAAAACACTTCATCACGGATCTATAATGAGCCATTCATTTCATATAAGGAATGTGAATCAGCTTTCTTATCAAAAAACCTTGGATAATCTCGGGATCAATAATCTTTTACTGACTGACGATTCGCCTCAGCCTGTCAACAACAATTGGCCAGAAGGAGACGCCTATCTTTATATCGATCAAATATCGGTGAGACCGATAGAGACCAGCTTTTGTGATGGCATCTTTTCCGCACGAATTTTTTCCAATTCATCGCCCAAAGACTACGATCTCGCAATCAAGCTTATCGCTGAGATAGCCAAACAAAACAGCGCTGCGATTGAGCCTGAAGATAATACAGCGCTGCCTGTTGAAGACTTTCTGCGACAATATGACAATGACTGGATCAAGGAACATTGCACCAGCATGGTTAAAATGCTGATCGGTAGTTTTCAACACGAACAAGCCACATTTACCCTTGCCGGAACCATTCGCAACCTTGAGGCAGGGCCACGCTTCTTTGGTCAACTGCTGGCGAATCCAAGAACGGCTGTGACTGAGTTTTTCAAACGTTTTAGAATCTTGAACTACCTTGAAGATCACGATTTCTACATAGCAACCGGTATCAAGTTACAAAATGATTCGGCCGATCTAGAAGTCATCACCTCTGTCTATGGCCCTGGTGTCGATACCATACTCTCAGATGGCGCCGATGCTATCAATGTCAGGAGTGAAGGAGCGGATCATTATTTTGTCACGCTGGAACAATTAGCCGAAGCACTTGGTGAAACAGCTACTTGGCTCAGTGAATCGGTACTGCTCGCGCCTGCTGTTGAGGAAGCGGAGTGGCACAATGTGATAGCAGCTATCGAATCCATAGCCAGAACCGATGTCTTTGAATTCGGCAGAGCGGTTACGGAGAACAGCTCGACGCAAGATGAAGGCTTCAAAGCGCTATTCTCAGATGAAGAATGGAAAAGCCTGCTGTACACACCGATTGCCGTATTTTCCCTGGTCGCAAGTGCTGGTGGTACTATTGATAACAAGAAGATCCAGAGTTTTCAGCAACAGCTTATTCATGGCCTTATCGCCGATAATCACATCATGCAGCAGATAGTGAAAGATCTGATGCCGAACATAACGCAATTGATGGCAGAGGTCCTCGACGGTGACGTCGCGCCTGAATCTATCCTGGAGAGTACCACCGCGACAGTCGATGCCAAACTCTCTACCGAAGACGCCATGCACTATAAGTTATCGCTTATGCAAATCGGCAAATCGATCACCGAATCTTCAGGTGGCTTTCTCGGCATATTTGGCGACAAGATCAGTAATGAAGTAAAACAAACATTGGCTGCTCTGACAGCCATACTAAAAATCGCTCCACTCCACTAACCCGCATGTTTTGTGGCTAACCCGCATTTCTCGCCAGGCGGCGTAGGATACTGGTAAGGTATTGGTCCCTCTGAAGAAAACCCGGATGATCATAATCCAGTGTGTATTTCAAGCATGCAAGAAAAGCCAGTTAAATGACGTCGATAGCGTCACTCTAGAGGTTTACGTACGAAGGATACATATAATTGGTTTAGTATTCCCACTCGATAAATACAAGTAAATCCGACAAATCACCAATCACTAATATACTGACCTTATTCGATGTGCGTGCGATTGCTTATTCCATTTCGATCTTACCCGAAACCGTCACTCGCAGCGTTTGCTCCCCGCCTTCGATCGCAGGTGCTGCAACCTTGGTTGCCATTGCGGCAACGTCGTAATTACGCCGGGGATAGTGATCTGCCGCTGTAGAAATGTCGATATCGACAATCTTGTAATTTTTTCGTCCAAGTTGTTGAGTAACCTTTTGCGCACGGCGCTCGAACACCTGCAAGGCTTGCTCGATGAGCTGGTCATCCGTTGAATTCTTGAGTTCGGGTGAAACGGTGAAATTCATTCCCTGCAACGCCAGTGTCTGTTGCAACTGCCCAAGCACGTCACTGACCAATGCCATATCCTGTGATTCGAGACGAATACTTTGCCTGATACGCCAGCCGGTTATCTTGTTATTGTGATACACGGGGGTCGTGCTGTAACCACTGGTTTGCACCTTTATTGCATCGTATTGTTTAACATGCTCGATCGCATTCTCGACCCGTTTATTGACCAGATTTGCCAATTGCACCGAATCACGCCCCTCTTCCTGTGCGTAGAGCATCGTTATGACGGTGTCATTGGCAACCTGGGCCTGAGCACTCGCGCTTAGGTGGACGCGATCATAATGATCTTCGGTTTCATGCGCGAGGGATTGCATGGGTGGTGCAAGCAACAGGGTTAAAACAAGAATTCGGATCATTAGATATCGTTTGTGTAATTTATCGATCATCGTGAGCTCCATCTTTAACTACTGCTATTGGTTATCGTAAAAATCGAGAAACAAATAGTGGCTGCTGTCATGTTCAAAGCTGACTCTCAGGCGCGATTCTCAATATCCAGGCTTTGAATCGAAGCCATGCACTGGTATCAGGCTCCTTGGTTTCAACCACCTCTTCGCCTTGGATACGTCCGTGCCACTCGAGTTCACCGTCCTCATTCACGAGTACACGGTATGCCGTTTTCTCGAGCCGTTCTTCTGGATTAGGGACCACGTAAGCGATCAACTCCTCCGAATCGATGAGTAATCCCATCTCGGCGTTGATTTCTATTGAGCGGGGATCGAGATTCAACGAACCCACGAACAGGTACCTGCGATCGATCAAAAAGGCTTTGGTGTGGAGCGTCAAGGTGTCGGGACCCTCGTTACTACCGCGCCGCTCGCGCGCAGAATTGACCCTGGCCTCGTGCAATTCAGCTCCGGCCTTGATGACTTTTTTGCGATAACGTGCGTAGCCACCGTGAACAGGAACATGGTTATTGGAAGCCAGCGAATTAGTCAGGATCACAACGCGTATACCCTTGTCGACAAGATTACGCACCAACTCAACACCGCCTTCGCCAGGTACATAGTATGGCGAGATAAAAATGACCTCCTTTTCGGCGCTGAGCAACACCTGGCGCAGATTGGTTGCCAAACGCATGTGTTCTTCGCTGATTTCGTTGATTAATTTGTCTGGACTATCCGAGAGCACGCGCATTTCGGCAGGGAACAACCGCCGGCGATCCGCGATCAAATCCTGCAGCAACTGACTTTCTAGTGCCCGCCCGTAGATCGTGTCATACAGACCGTTGAATTCTTCTTCGATCTCGGCACGCACGGTCTCAAGGTCTTCATCGGCTTTATTGGCAGCGATGCGGTCGATCGCTACCGCGCGAGAATGGTTCCAATACTCGTCGAACGACTCCGAGATATCATTAACTATCGGCCCCAGTACCAGTACATCAAAGTCAACGAACTCAGATCCGGTCTTCAGATCGAAATACTCATCGGCGATATTGCGACCGCCGACGACGCTGACCTGATTGTCGGCCGTGAATGACTTGTTGTGCATGCGCCGGTTGGCTTGCCTGAAATCACCGACGAGATTGAGCGTGGCAAAGCCTCGACGTGAGATAGGATTGAACAGGCGCACTTCGATATTTGGGTGTTGGTTGATCAACAGTAATGCCTGATCCTGCGCTGTCGTGAAAATATCGTCCAACAGGAACCGAACCCGGACGCCCCGGTCAGCCGCTTTCAACAGCGCGTTCATGATTACAAGGCCCGCTGTATCCTGCTTCATCAGGAAGTATTGCAGATCGATACTTTTCTCTGCAACCTCAGCCAGCCTTAGCCTGACACCCAGCGCGTCCATACCCTCGCTCAGAGGATAAACGCCCGACTGCCCATCATGTTCTGCCACCCATGTTGCGATTTCTTTGCCGAGCCGAGTGTCAGTCGTATCTGATAATGTCTTACTGTAGGGCTTGGGCTGATCGAACGGAACAGTGGCACAACCCGTATAGATTGTGACTAGTATGAACAGGCCGATAAGCCGGCAGAAGCGATTTGCCATCACATTGCTCTCCTCAATGGGCAACAGGTACGGCCAATCATATCAGCCTCGCGAGCTTATACCCAAGCTGGCAGTCAATCAATTGCCGATACTTCAGCGCAACAAGGTTTCTAATGTTGTGCCATTTCCGATCCACTCCAGACTAAACGCTATCGATTGCCTGCGCCACGTCAGCGATAATATCGTCGATATGTTCAATGCCAGCAGAAATCCGAACCAGGTCTGGAGTCACACCTGCCGTTGCTAGTTCATCCTGATTCAACTGCCTATGGGTTGTGGATGCCGGATGACAGGCCAAGGATTTAGCATCACCGATATTGACCAGGCGCAGTATCATTTGTAGAGCGTCGATGAATCGCGCGCCAGCCTCAGCACCCCCTTCGATACCAAAGCTAAGGATACCCGAAGCCTTACCAGCGGTGATCTTCTGACAGGTCTGATAATGAGGACTGTTAGGCAAAGCGGCATAACTAACCCAATTCACCTTGTCGTGTTTACTGAGGTAATCTGCCAGCTTCTCGGCGTTGTCACAATGCCGATCCATGCGCAGACCCAAGGTCTCCAGACCCTGTAGGATCAGAAAGGCGTTCAGGGGCGACAAAGCCGCACCCGTGTTTCTCAACGGTACAACGCGGCAACGGCCGATGTAGGCCGCTGGGCCGAGCGCTTCGGTGTAGACCACACCGTGGTACGAGGGATCGGGCTCGTTGAGCACAGGAAATCGGTGCTTATTGGCCACCCAATCGAATTGACCCGAATCGATGATAATGCCGCCGATGGAATTGCCATGGCCACCGATATATTTTGTCAACGAGTGGATCACGATGTCTGCGCCCAGTTCGAAGGGGCGGCATAAGTAGGGGGTCGCGACGGTGTTATCGACCATCAGCGGAACTCCGTGCTTGTGTGCAATCTCAGCCAACCGCTGAATATCAACGACATTACCGGCAGGATTGCCGATTGATTCGCAAAAGATCGCACGCGTGTTTTCGTCAATCGCCTGTTCGAAGCCGTCGAAATCATCGAAAGAGACCATGCGTACCTCGATGCCCTGTTTTGGCAGCGTGTGCGCGAACAGGTTGTAGGTACCACCATACAACTGGCTGGTACTGACAATATTGGTGCCCACACTGCAAATACACTGAATTGCATAGGTGATCGCCGCCATCCCCGATGCGACCGCAAGCGCCCCGACACCGCCCTCCATCGCTGACAATCGCTGTTCCAGCACATCGGTTGTCGGATTCATGATCCGTGTATAAATATTCCCTTGCACTTTCAAGTCAAACAAGTCAGCTCCATGCTGTGTGTCATCAAAGGTATAAGACGTAGTTTGATAGATGGGAACAGCCGCTGCTTTCGTAGTAGCTTCGGAGGAATATCCATGATGCAACGCAAGGGATTCGAGTTTCATACAGTCGCCTCTAAGTGTCAGTTTATTGATCTGTGTCCGTTTGCTCTAAGTTAGTGGTACGCAAAAAAAATTTTTCGACATTCGTGTTCGAGATGCCTGGATAACGCATCCCTGCATATCGTTGCTACTTCTTTATGCATCATCTTCTTCTGGGCCTATAAGCTCATAATCGATACTGATTCGATCACCCGCAATCGGGCGAAAATGATTGTCCGCATAAGCAACATGATCCGGATGATCTCGGTACGAGTCGATTACTGCTGCCTGTGCGAATCGAATCAACCAGCACCAGCGGTAATTGGCATCGGATTTCACCGCACGCCCACTCCAGGTCGCGCGAACGCCGGGAATTCGGTCGAGCACACGCCGCCCCACGGCTGCCATTTCGGCCGATGTTTTGTCATCAGCGGTTGTGTTGTAGACGATCAAGTGCTCCACCGGGCGCCAAGGTCCGCAGTTCTCGAGCGCGTCTGCGCCCTGCCCCGTAGCACCCGTTTGATTGAAAACGTCCCGTACAAAGTTCGCAGCAAGCTCTGCGACCGATGCATCCATACTACGCCAGGAAGAAAATACCCGGCCTGCCGCATCTAAGGTCACGGATTCCAACTCATCATCTATGTGGATTAGCGATCCTGAGTGTTCTTTCTCGATCACGTAAAATCCGCAAGACACGGCAATAGTGCGGATCTCGCCCGCAGTCGTGTCGCTCAAAGCCTCGTCTAACACCAAAGCGTTACAACCCAATCGGATGGCTACTGTCGCTTGTTCGCTGTCATGAATATTCGTAGCGAGCAAGCTGACCGGATTCCGCGCACGGCGGGCCATCGACTCCAATGACGGCATAATTTCCTCCATCAGATCGCGGCCGCGGACGGAAAGCACAACCGGGGCGTCCAGATCTGAAGCACTTTGGATGATTCCCCTTGCGATCGCTAGAGAGTTGACATTAACGACGGCTAAGCCATAACCGTGGTCGTTGGCGTGCGTGTGAAGCGCGGAAAATCCTACCACAGGCATTTGCTCTTTCTCCTATTTTTTTAGTAATTACTCTGTAGACTAAAACCTGTTTACCCAATCGCAACGAAATCGGATACGACGCAAGATTGCATACAGAATGTCGCTGCGTTCAATAGCTGTAATCATGCTGTTTCAATTTATTTTCTCTAACCGTACCAACAGCGACCTGAATCACACGGGTAATCAGTTTTTCATAGATGACATTCGCCGCGCCCAAACTAGCGTTAGTGGCAACGACAACAACAAAATCGTAATCCGGCAGATACATTATATCTGCCTGATAACCCGGATCGATACCATCATGCGTGTACCAGCGAAGGCCCGCCCCCCAAGGATTATACTGGACGTAGATACCCATGCCATAGTCATCGCCTAGCTGCCCTGACGATGACACATCTGTCATAAGCATTCGCATGCGCTCGCTCAGAACCGCTTCGCTGGTGAATAGCGACTGGATCAGCATGGCTAGATCCGCGGGCGTACTGTGCATCCCCGAATCCGCAAGGCCATAGTGACTGTACCACGGAAAAGTATCAATAATGTGACCGTATCGGTTGATATAGCCACGCGCACGCTTCCGCGCTCGTATGGGCTCTGCCCCGTTGAAGGTGTGCCTGAGATTGAGTGGGGACAGGATACGTTGGCGAATCTGCTGGTGCAACGGCTGTCCACTCACCTGCTCGATAATCCTGCCGACGAGGATGTAGTTGCTATTCGAGTAATGATAATCGGTGCCAGGCTCAAACAGTAGAGGCTTATCGTATAGGTAGGCGATGATATCGTTGTGGGACCAATCCCGTCGCGGGTCTTTGCTAAAATCGTTTCGCCAGCTGTTGTCATCATTCATATAATCGAAAATACCGCTGGTGTGACTGAGCAGATGATGCAGCGTTATTTTGTCAGCTGACGGAATCCGTTTCGTCGATTCGTCAGAAAGCCATGCGGTCATCGGCGCTTCCAGATCCAGTTTCCTCTCCTCGCAGAGTTGCAACGCGACGATCGCTGTAAATATCTTGCCGACGCTTGCCACATACATCAGATGGGCGGGCGATAGCGGTTCGCTAGTAATCAAATCGGATACGCCGGCTGCGGCCCGAAAGTCGAATCCTGCACCCCGCAGCAGCAACGACACGCCCGGCAGCCCATCCCTGACGGCCTCGTCAAGCATCGCCCGAAGACGAACATCGTGCGGTTTGGCTCCTGGCCGTGCAATACCGTGCAACGGGTCACGGGCCAGCGTCAATGTTGAATTCAGCAGTATGAGCCAGATGAAGAGCGGTAATAGTACGCTGAGGCCACCCGTTGGGCTTAGTCGCTGTATCAAGAAGGTCTCTCAAACACTGTTGTCAGGATGATCGGTTGTTTGTTACCAAGCAATGCGCTCTAACCCGAATGTTACGCCTAATCCCAGTGTTGCACGAAGGCGGATGCGCGTAGCTAGCCCGCATTTCTAACCAGGCGGCGTCGAATCCTTTAACACATCACTGGTTGGTGAACCACACGAAAGTGTAAAGTTATGTAGAAATTTTTCGGAATTATTTACAGCTTTTACACAATTTGGCGATCAAATCTCCCTTCGTGCATGTATCTGTTCCGAAATTGCTCTGTTCTCGGTTGAATCCCGTTAGATCGTAGAGACGCACCTTTTTTTAAGGTTTTATTACAGTTTAGACTAACTCTATTTCTTGCATTTTGCTCAAAACGTCAGTCCGGTGCGAACAAGCGGCACAGTACTTGCTTGTAGATAGCTAATGCGGTAGCGCGTGCGATTAGAATGGAGAGGTTTGAACAGGATGGAAACATATGAATTACCCTTCGCGACAATCAATGTTCTTCGCGAGGACATTGCCGAAGTGATTGTCAATGAAGGCATTGAAATGAATGTCGAGATGGTACAACAATACCACGACTTCTTGCTTTCGCATTTGAAGTCCCCCTTCGCATTGCTCGTTAACAAGATTCACTCATATTCATACGATTTTCCTGCGCAGGAAAAACTCGCCACACTTTCAGAGATAAACGCGATGGCCGTTGTCGCCTATCACCGTAGGACCGTCATCACGACCGAGATGCTCGCATCATACCCGCGAGAAAGAAAATGGAATCTCAAAATCTTCCAAAATCGCGACGAAGCCCTGGCCTGGCTGTTGTCGGAACAGAGCGCTAAGCCGGAGCATGCAGATTAACCCGAATCATTTCTGCAATGTCCATGCGTTACGATAATCGTCCCGTGGG
>JABDQW010000218.1 GCA_013042055.1 Gammaproteobacteria bacterium
TACCCGGTCGCCCGCTACATGCGCGCGGGTAACTGGCAAGAGGCCGTGGGGTGCTCGGGCACGATCAAGGCCATTCGTAATATCGTTCACGCAGAAGGTTGGTGTGATAGCGGGATTACACTGGACGCGCTCTATCGTCTGCAAAACAAGATGGTTAAACAGGGGCGTGTCGAGCGGCTGAACCTGGAAGGCCTGAAATCCGATCGCGCACCGGTACTACCCGGTGGCGTCGCCATCCTGACAGCCGTTTTCGAAACACTCGATATCGATCAAATGCGTGTTTCTGAGCAGGCGCTGCGCGAGGGTCTGTTGTACGATCTTGTCGGGCGTTTGCAGCACAAGGATGTCCGCGAGGCCACAGTGCAGTCGGCCATGCAGCGTTGGAACCTCGATATCGAACACGCCAGTAATGTCACTGACACGGTCAAGAATCTGTTCAACCAGGTCAAATCAGACTGGAAGTTGACTAGCGAACACGAGGATCTGGTCGTTTGGGCGGCCCAGTTACATGAAATTGGTCTACAGATTTCGCACGGCGCCTACCATAAACGCAGTGCCTATATACTGGCTCATGCGGACTTGCCCGGTTTCTCCCGTCAGGAACAGACGATACTGGCAATGTTGGTATTGAGTCACCGGCAGCGGTTCCGCATGAATGCCTTCGATGATCTGGTTGAGTCGGTGAGGCTTTCGAGTGTACGGCTCTGTGTGTTACTGCGTCTCGCCGTACTTTTTCATCGCGGGCGGACCGACGAGCAGGTGCCTAAGGTCAGTGTCAAAGCCGGTAAGAACTTCCTTGAATTGCATTTTCCGTATGGTTGGCTCGACCAACATCCTTTAACCCAAGCCGATCTCGCTAAAGAATGCGATCACCTCGAGGAAGCCAATATTACCTTGCTGTTTGACTGATCACCACGCCCCGGTATACGACAAACAGGGCACTGATTGACTCCCGCAGAGTCCGTCAAGACAGCAACGATTGAATCTGGATTCCGCAGTTGAACAAAAGCAATACATCAATTGGCGTGCTTCGCGCCTTTGCGAAAGAGCAATACAGATGCGGGCATTCAACCGCCTTGCGCCCGAAAACGCGTTCCGGGTGCCTGGGTTGAGGCGTGTCGCGCCTATTTGAGTGCCTTGACCGCCTCGAGTACCTCATCAACGTGGCCCTTCACTTTGACCTTGCGCCATTCCTGACGTAGAACGCCGGCTTCATCGATCAGGAACGTACTACGTTCGATTCCACGTACCTGTTTGCCGTACATATTTTTCATCTTGATCACGTCGAATTGTTTGCAGAGCTCTTCATCTACATCGGAAAGCAGATCGAAGTTGAATTGCTGTTTAGCTTTGAAGTTTTCGTGTGATCTCAGACTGTCACGCGAGACGCCGAGTATCACCGAATTCTGTCGGCTAAATTTCGCCTTGGCATCACGGAAATCCTGGCCTTCGGTGGTGCAACCGGGTGTGCTGTCTTTCGGGTAGAAGTACAGCACCAGCTTTTTACCCTTGAAATCATTCAGGCTGAGTTCCTGATCAGCTGTCGCTGGCAAAGTGAAGTTTTTTACTTTTTTACCGATTTCAGTCATTTGTCAGTCCTCCGCCGGAGTCAAGCGATGACATCGAAGCATCGAGATTGAGCTCATCGCACATATTGATGAACTCTTCGCGCAGTTGATTTAATGGGATTTCGGCCGGCACACTGATGTTCATATTGACAGCGAACATGGGTGTCGCTGTGTGGGCGGCCGCATAGCGTTCAGTGTTGAGGTCCACGATATTGATCTGGCGACTCGAGAAGAAACTCGCCAGATTATGCACGATGCCAGGATTATCCATCGCCACCACTTTCACGGTATACGTCACCATGGTCGAGTGTTTGGCTGCACTGCGGGTGAGTTTGACCATGATCTTCATGTTGAGCGATTCTTCGAGGCCCGCTACATCAGCGATAAAATCATCGATCGCTTGTTCTGGGCCACCAACCAGTAACAGCACGGCGAACTCACCACCGAGCACGCTCATGCGGCTATCTTCGATATTTAACTTGTGTTTGAACAAAGCATTGCTCAATTCGTCGACGATACCAGGGCGGTCATCCCCCAGGGCGGTAATTACGAGTTGTTCATCCATTAGTCTCGGGCTCTCGTTCTGATTGGGATCGTGAGTGTAAACAATGATGGCGCCGAAGAACAGATGTTAATCGTGCGTGAATCGTCTAGCCCGCATTTGCCCCCTGGTGCGCGACAAATGCGGGAATCGTAGGGTGCGCCATGCGCACCGCGAAAGTTCAGTTTGGTGGGCTGTTCCGGTGCGCGCGGCGCACCCTACGGCTGTGTGCTAATCGACAGTTAAAATCAGTATCCTTAGCGTGCTTTGCTTCTTGGCGAGAGTTTCCTCGCCTTCGAACAACATCCGGGTTAGCCCAGTTCCGCCAATTCCCGGTCCAACAAACTGGGATCGTTTTGGTTGAGTTCGAGCAAGCGACGTAAGTGCTTGAGGCTGTCAATATCGATATGCTGCCATTGCAAGCCCCAGTTGCCGTTATCCATCCGGTGAGTAATCTCGACGCGGGCATGTATAGACGCATTTTCACCCAGGAACAGCGCCAGGGCGCAAGGCTTGCTGGTATCAATGTTGAGGTTGTCGGGGGGTTCGACCAGCATACCCTTGAGTGATATGTCGAGCAGATTACTGCTCCATTCTTCGTTGCCGCTCTGCATGAAAATCTCGGCCTGGAATGGGATGCGTTGGTTGTTTCTTCTTTCCTGCGGGGACATTTGAATATTCTTTTTTACAGTATGTTGTGTTATTTCAGGCTTATTATAGTCATACTGAGCACATTCCTCGTTGAAATCGCGGAAAAAAATTGATTAACTGTGCGGCCTGCATTTCCAGCCATTATCCCCCGGGGGAATTCATGTTTCGAGGTAGTATGGTGGCATTGGTAACACCAATGTTTGCCGATGGTACGGTCGATTTTGACAGTTTGTCAAAATTGGTCGATTTTCATGTCAACAGTGGAACGTCAGCCATTGTTTCGGTGGGCACCACCGGTGAATCAGCCACGCTGGATATGGACGAACATTGCGAGGTGATGCGCCGCACCGTTGAACTTGCAGCCGGTCGTATCGCAATCATCGCAGGAACGGGTTCGAACTCGACCAGCGAAGCCATTGAACTGACCCGCTGCGCACAACAGGGTGGGGCGGATGCCTGTTTGCTGGTCGCGCCATATTACAACAAGCCGACCCAGGAAGGACTTTACCTTCATCATAAACGCATCGCTGAAACGGTTGATATACCCCAGATCCTCTACAATGTACCTGGCCGCACGGTTTGCGACTTATTGCCGGAGACGGTGGCTCGACTGGCGGAAATTCCAAATATCATTGGTATTAAAGAAGCCACCGGCAGCATGCAGCGTTTGCAGGCTATCCAGTCCTTGGTACCGGCGGATTTTGATCTGTTTAGTGGTGATGACGCCACTGGCACTGAATTCATGCTGCAAGGCGGACACGGCGTCATATCGGTAACGAGTAATATTGCACCCGATCAAATGGCGGCGATGTGTACAGCAGCGTTGGCGCCCGACAGAGAACAGGCGCTGAAACTCAATCGGCCACTCGAGGATCTCCACAACGTACTTTTTGTCGAAGCGAATCCGATTCCGGTTAAATGGGCTTTATATGAGATGGGACTCATACCCGAAGGTATCCGTCTACCATTGACGCCACTGAGTGAGCAATTTCATCAGGTATTACGTCAGGTACTACGTCATGCTGGAGTATTGTCTTGAAGCACCGGATCCTGAACACATGTATCCTGTTACTGACAACGCTGTTGATAACAGCCTGCGGCAAAAACGACCGACCCGAATATCAGGGCGCTGAGTACTATAAGAGCCTTGAATTGCCGCCCGACCTGGCCCTGGACAAATCGACGCCAGATATCGAAGTGCCTCGGCCGACCGTGGCTGCCCTGGAGGATTTTCAGGCCAAACACCGCTTGAACAAGGCGGTGTCACCCGAGTTCAAAGGGATACGTTTGAAACACGAAGGCAATATGTATTTTCTCGAGGTCGATGCCGAGCCTGAGGTCGTCTGGCCAAAGATCGAAGCATTTTGGGACAATGAGGGTGTACGCGTGCTGGAGAACCGGCCCATGTTGGGCTTCATGAAGACTGACTGGACCAAGCAAATGCAGATCCGTGAAGACGACGGTTATCTGAGGAAGCTGTTCAGCAAACTGGAGCCGGATTTCAGGGACAAGTTCACCATGCGGATCGAGCCGGCTGCAGACCGTACGAAAACGCATGTTTTTGTTGCACATTACGGAATCGAGGTGCTTGTCGAAGAATCAGGTGATGATCAAGGCAGTATCCAGTGGCGAGGTCGAAAGAGTGACGTCGAGCTCGAACGAGAAATTTTGTCACGCCTGACGCTTTTTGCCGGATTGAGTGAGAACCAAGCCGAAAGTCTACTCAAGGAATACAAACCGTTTCAGTCGTATGTGACGTACCGAGAGACGTTCAAGGGCGACGATATTGATCCGGAGGCACAGAGTGCGCTCGGCGATACTAAAGTCGCCGTACTCTCGATGAAGGGGTCGATGGATTTCGTCTGGTATCGAACGATCCGCGCGTTGGATAGATTACAGATGGAAGAGATAACACTGGACAAGAAAAAAGGGAGAATCAGCTTCACGTTACCGACCGATGCCCAGCTATCAGCGGCTGATGAGGAGGAAGTCGACGAAATCGCCGAGTCGAGTTGGTTAATGAACTGGATGAAAGGGAAAACCGGCAGTAAAGAGGGTAAAAAGCCAAAGAAATTCGAGTTGCTGCTGACCGAAATGCCGGGCTACGTCGATTTCACCCTGCTCGATTCACGCGGCATAGAAGACAACAGTGCGATCGCTGCGCAACTTCGTGCCGCTTTGGCCAGAGCGCTGGAATGATGCCAACGTGCTGCCATCTACAACATGGGATTCTTGTTTGACCGCAGAGACGCGGAGGGCGCAGAGTCAAATCCCATATTATTGTTGTGATCAGGCCGGTCGAACCAAGCGTAGGAGCGGCTTCAGCCGCGAATTTTTTGCGAGCTCGACAGTGTCGCGGCTGAAGCCGCTCCTACCGAAGTCCTCCGGTATTTGTTCCTATTCCGTTATGTGGCAATTGATGCTATTAACGAAATTGACATCACGGATTTCTGATAAAAAGAAATCAGTCCACGAAAAACGCGAAAAACGCGAAAAAGCCTTTGTTTTATAAATGATTTGCGTGTTTTGCGTTATTTGCGGACTTATTTATCTTTTTGAATCAGCGCATAAGCTGAATGGTTGTGGATAGATTCGAAGTTTTCCGATTCAACCTGGTAAGCAATGATACGATCATCCTGGTTCAGCGTTGCAGCGATATCGCGGACGATGTCTTCGACGAATTTGGGATTGTCGTAGGCGCGTTCGGTGACGACTTTTTCGTCGGGTCTTTTCAGCAGGCCGTAGAGTTCGCAGGATGCCTGCGATTCAACGATTTCGATAATCTCCTCAATCCAGACAAATTGTTGTGTTTTGACGGTGACGGTGACATGTGAGCGTTGATTGTGCGCACCACGGTCGGATATCTTTTTCGAGCATGGGCACAAGCTGGTGACCGGTACCACAACGCTGACTAACATGGTGTTGACGTGATTTCTGCGTTCACCGATCAGGGTGACTTCGTAATCGAGCAGACTCTGAACACCTGATGCCGGGGCAGATTTGTTGACGAAATAATGGAACGTCATCTCGATGTGGCCACACTCGGCGTCGAGACGGTTCGTCATTTCAGTGAGCATGATCTTGAATGATTCGACGGTAATTTCCCAATCGTGATTGTTCAGTATCTCGACGAAGCGGGACATGTGCGTGCCTTTGAAATCGTGCGGTAGGTCGACGTACATGTTGAAGTTGGCGACGGCGTGTTGCACGTGACCGGAGCGATCCTTGACTTGTACAGGGTGCCGAATGTCCTTGATGCCGACTTTGTCGATATGGATGGCACGGTTGTCACGACTGCTTTGCACATCCACCATGTTAGATGCGTCCGTTGGTTTTGCTGCTATCGTCTCAGTCATATCATTCATTCTCTTCGCTGTAGCGAACACTGGCCCTATCTGTTTCCCACAGGGTGACTGCCTTGACCCTGATGGTGTCGCTATTTAGTACCGCTGCGATCTCACGGTACATGTAGGCAGCAATATTTTCTGCTGTTGGATTTACGGCCGTGAACGGGTCCAGATCGTTCAGATAGCGGTGATCCAGACGGTCACCCACCTCTTTTGCAGCGGCTTTCATCGTTTTGAAATCGACCGCCATGCCAATATCGTCCAGCTTGGTCGCCACTGCCTCAAGTTCGACTTTCCAGTTATGACCGTGCATGCGACTGCAGGGGCCTGGATAAGCTTGCAATGTGTGGGCCGATGCAAACTCAGTTACCACTTTCAGCTGATACGTTGCAGTCATTAACCAGTTAGATCGTTAGAATACTTGAGTAAATTAGTAGGATTTTATCGAAAATGATCATCATTGGCAATTTGAGGTGTTCATTCTGGCTAGTCGATTTTGGATCTTTTCGAGCATGCCGTCGGCGTCAAGGCCCCATTCTGCCAGCATTTCAGCCTGTGTACCCTGTCCAATATAGGTATCGGGAAAACCCAGATTGAGTATAAACGGGCGATAGCCATTCGCGAGCAGCCATTCGTTGACCGCACTGCCGGCGCCACCGGCGACGGCATTTTCTTCGATGGTTACGAGTAAATCGTGGTGTTCGGCTGCCTGCTGGATCGTGTTCACGTCGAGAGGCTTGATGAAGCGCATGTTGTACACACTGGCATCGAGCAACTCGGCGACCTTGCGGGCGCTGGACAGCAGCGAACCGAAAACCAGCAAAGCGACGCTGTGGCCCGTGCGCATGCATTCGGCTTTACCGAAATCGATCGCTGTCAGTTCTTTCGTCGCCGGATTGCCGCTAGATGTGCCCCGTGGATAACGCACGGCTGCGGGCCCATTGTGTAAAAAGCCCGTGGTCAACATACGACGTGCCTCGGCTGTATCTGACGGTGCCATGATCACGATATTGGGAATACAACGCAAGTAACTGATGTCGTAGGCACCGGTGTGGGTTGGGCCATCAGCGCCGACGATGCCGGCGCGATCGATCGCAAACAGGACCGGCAAGTTTTGCATCGCGACGTCGTGAATCAGTTGATCGTAGCCACGCTGCAAAAATGTTGAATAAATGGCGACAACGGGTTTCAGGCCATTACATGCCATACCGGCCGCCAGCGTAATCGCGTGCTGTTCGGCGATACCGACATCAAAATAGCGTTCCGGGAATTTTCTTGAAAATTCTACCAGGCCCGAGCCCTCACGCATCGCGGGCGTAATACCGATCAGTCGCTGATCCTGAGCGGCCATATCGCAGAGCCAGTCGCTGAAGGTAGCGGTAAATGTTTGATGGATCTCCGTACCGCCGGTGGCTTCGCCTGTCGAGGTGTCGAACTTGCCAACACCGTGATAGCGGCTGGGGTCGGTTTCCGCCGGAAAATAGCCTTTGCCTTTTTGTGTGACGATGTGCAAAAAACGAGGGCCTTTCTGTTGATACAGGTTTCGTAGAATGGGTACCAAGGTATTCAGGTCGTGGCCATCGATGGGGCCAAAGTAATTGAAACCCAGTTCTTCGAACAAGGTACCTGGTGCGACCATACCCTTGACATGTTCTTCCGTACGGCGCGCCAGCTCCCACACACTGGGCATACGTTCGAGCACTTTTTTCCCGCCTTCGCGCACCGTTGAATACATCTGACCCGATAGCAGCCGGGTCAGGTGATTGGACAAGCCGCCAACGTTCGGTGAAATCGACATGTCATTATCGTTCAATATGACGAGCAGGTCGGCATCGCTGTCACCGGCATTGTTCAGTGCTTCAAATGCCATGCCGCCGGTCATCGCACCGTCGCCAATAATGGCTACTGTCTTGTAGTCGGCCGCGTTTTGCTTGGCCGCGATGCTCATACCGAGCGCAGCGCTGATCGACGTGCTCGAGTGACCGGTACCGAAGCTGTCATACTCGCTTTCCGTGCGTTTTGGAAAGCCGGAGAGTCCGTCTTTCTGCCGTAGCGACGGCATCCGTTGGCGGCGTCCCGTCAGGATCTTGTGGGGGTAGGTTTGATGGCCGACGTCCCACACCAGTTTGTCGGCAGGTGTGTTATAGACGTAGTGCAAGGCAATCGTCAGCTCGACCGTGCCGAGCCCCGCCGCCAGGTGGCCGCCGGTCATCGATACCGTCTCCAGTAGGTAGTTACGCATCTGGCGGGCCAGCTCGGGTAATCTTGAACGCGGTAATTGCCGCAGATCCGCGCTTGAGTCTATGGATTCGAGTAGCGGCCAGCGCTGATCGGAGGATTCTGTCATCTTAGCATTTCTCGAAAAAACCAATACCTTATCAGTATACTACGCCGCCTGGTGAGAAATGCGGGCTAGAATTCGCGCTCGACGATGTAGGCTGACAACTGGCGTAGCGTATTTGCACTCGCATCCATATGTTTGAGATGGGCGAGTGCCTGTTCGTGCTGCTCCATTGCCAGTTTACGCGAAGCCTCGAGGCCCAGAATGGATGGATAAGTCGGTTTCTGCATTTTTTCATCAGACCCGCTGAGTTTGCCAAGCGTTTCAGTATCACCGATAACATCCAGAATATCATCCTGGATCTGAAAGGATAATCCAATGCAATCGGCATAGCGACCGAGTTGCGTCAACTCGTCTTTGTTTACTGCTGGGCTACACATGGCGCCTAGAAGAATGCATGCTTTAATCAATGCACCCGTTTTCAGGCGGTGCATGGCTTCCAATTCGGCTAAGGTTAAAGTGTGACCAACGGCGGCCAGGTCAATCGCCTGACCGCCCGCCATACCTTCTGAACCGCTGGCGGTGGCCAGTATCAAAATCATCTGAAGGCGCTGCCCGTCATCGACAGGCAGATCATTCGCTGCGAGTATTTCAAACGCATGTGCCTGCAAGGCGTCACCGGCGAGAATGGCGGTCGCTTCGTCGAAGGCTTTGTGGCAGGTAGCTTGTCCGCGACGCAAATCATCGTCGTCCATCGCCGGCAGGTCATCGTGTATCAGTGAGTAGGCATGAATCATCTCAACGGCACACGCCGGTGTGTCGAGAACGCTTTGATCGGCTCCGGCCGCTTCGCCAGCCGCATACACCATGGCCGGCCGGATGCGTTTACCGCCTCCACCAATGACAGAGTAGCGCATGGCTTCGGTTAGATTGTGCTGGCGAGCAGGTGTATCTGGCAAAAACAGGTCCAGCGCACGATCAACACGCTGCTGATAATATTTCAAGAGGGAATTGAAATCAGTGGATTCAGGCATCGGTTATTGATCAACTTCAAAATTTTTTTCGAGCAGTTGGCCATTTTTTTCGATCAGCTCTTGTACCTTGAGTTCGGCTTTTTGCAAGGCTTGCTGGCATTCCGATGTCAAGGCAATACCTTTCTCGAAACGCTTCAGTGATTCTTCGAGGCTGAGGCTACCTTGTTCCATTTCTTCGACCAGCTTCTCCAATTCGGCCAAGGCTTTCTCGAAATTAACGGTTTTTTTTGCAGGCATTGTGCATCCGCGTAATTTTTTTAAAAGGGGACAGTACGTTAGCGGTAAAGCAAAGTGCTTGCAAGTTATGCTGAGGTTGGCAGGTAATCTGCCGCGAAAAACGCAAATGACGCAAAAGCATCAGGGATTTAGTATTGCGTTCTTTGCGTTTTTTGCGGCTCCAAAACGTGTCAGCCTGACCCGCTATCCACCAGTTCGCTGACGCGCTGCACTGCGGTGATCTGCAGGCCGTCGATATTTTCACTCTGTTTCGGTCGGTTGGCAGCCGGTATGATGGCGTGTTTGAAGCCATGCTTAGCGGCTTCGCGCAGACGCTCCTGGCCATTGGGTACCGGGCGAATTTCACCAGCGAGGCCGATTTCGCCAAACGTAATCAGATCCGTTGGTAGTGGCTTGTTACGGAAGCTGGATAATGCGGCCAACATCAGTGCGCTGTCGGCTCCGGTTTCAGTGACGCGAACACCGCCGACGACATTGATAAAAACGTCTTGGTCGAACAGTGCAATACCACCATGACGGTGCATCACCGCCAGTAGCATATTGAGTCGGTTCGCATCGAGACCAAGACAGATGCGCCTCGGATTGGCGCTATGACTTTCATCAACTAGCGCCTGTACTTCGATCAACAAAGGACGGCTGCCTTCGCGTATCACTGTGATTGTACTGCCAGGTACCGGTTCGTCGTGGCGCGATAGGAATATCGCTGAAGGATTATTCACCGCTTTAAGGCCGCTATCGGTCATTGCAAAGACACCGAGTTCATTGACTGCGCCAAAACGGTTCTTGACTGCACGGATCATACGGTAACGCTCGCCGGCATCACCCTCAAAGTACAACACGGTATCGACCATGTGTTCAAGCACGCGTGGTCCGGCTAACGTACCCTCCTTGGTGACATGGCCGACGAGGAAAAGAGCCGTGCCGGATTGTTTGGCAAAACGAACCAGCTGCGCGGCGCTTTCCCGCACCTGACCGACCGAGCCGGGGGCTGATGCAAGTGCTTCGGTGTAGACCGTCTGAATGGAGTCGATTACCATTACGCTTGGTTCTTGCTGCGCCGCCAATGCGATGATGTTTTCGACGCAAGTCGCAGATAGCAGCTGAAGTCCATGGTCCGTTAATCCCAATCGTCTGGCGCGCAAGCTGACCTGTTGCAGGGATTCTTCGCCTGTAACATAGAGGCAGGGCAGGCGGCCCGCGAGCGCGGCCAGCGTTTGCGTCAACAGCGTGGACTTGCCGATCCCCGGATCTCCGCCGATCAGGGTGACGGAACCCTGAACCAGGCCCCCGCCGAGGACACGATCGAGTTCGCCGATACCGGTTTGCGTGCGTGTTTCGGATTTGAACTCGACCTCATCCAGCGACTGGATGCGGACATCCGCGTTGAGGCTTGGTGTCAATCCAGTTCTATTGGAACGAGGCTGGGGTATTGTTTCAGCCATCGTGTTCCATTCACCGCAATCGGCGCACTGGCCAGCCCATTTAGGTTGGCTGGCGCCGCAGGATGAGCAGACATACAGCATCTTAACTTTAGCCATTAGTCTGCGTTCAAGTCGTGATCAGCGGTGTCTTTTGCTGCGGGTAGTTGCGGTTGGATACGTGCGGTTTGCACGGCATTGTAGTCGGTGCGTGTAATCTCAACAGGGTAGTTTGCGATCAGCAGGCTGGTTCCTGGCGCAGGTATCATCTCGAGGTGTTCCAGAATTAGTCCATTCAGGGTCTTGGGTCCATCCGTTGGCAAGTCCCACGACAGCATGCGGTTGATTTCACGAATATGGGTGCCGCCGTCGATCAAGTAGCTTCCATCTGGTTGCAGGTGGATGTCGGCGTTGCGAATCGTGGAATCAGTGGTGAACTGTCCGACGATCTCTTCGAGAATATCTTCCAAAGTGACCAGACCGAAAATGCTGCCATACTCATCGACGACCAGCCCGGAACGCCGGCGGTTTTTCTGGAAATTGAGCAGCTGGCGCGTCAATGATGTTCCTTCCGGTATGAAGTACGGTTCGCGAATCAGTGATTCGAGTGTTTCACGCGTGAGTTCTTCTCTGACTGCGAGATTGAGGACCTTACGTAGGTGCAGCATGCCGATGGTGTTGTCGATACTGTCCTTGAATACTGGAACTCGCGTCCGATGGCTATTGGTGATCTGTTGTTCGACATCACTCCAGTCATCATTCAGATCAATGCCAGTTACTTCATTACGCGGTATCATGATATCTTCAACGCTGATGTTTTCCAGATCGAGGATGCCTAAAAGCATGTCAGTGTGCTTGCCGGGAATGAACTGACGTGCTTCGTGAACCACCATACGCAGCTCATCTGCATTGAGGCTGTCATCGGCACTGCCTGCCGCGTAAACGCCGAACATCGCGAGCATCTTGTTCGAGATCAAATTGACGAACCACACGAGTGGGTAAAACAGTTTTTGTAACGGCGTGTAGACATAGGCCGCAACATAGGCGAAGGCGTCCGGTTTCAGCGCGGCCAGTGTTTTCGGCGTGACTTCAGCGAAGACGAGAACGACAAACGTCAGTATAGCCGTTGCGATCGCGATACCGGCTTCACCGTAGTAACGCATCGCGACCAGGGATGCGATGGCGGAAGCGAGAATGTTGACGAAGTTATTACCCAGAAGAATCAGCCCGAGCAAACGATCGGGACGACTCAGCAGATAGCGCGCCAGTTTGGCACCACGATGGCCCTTTCTCGCCAGTGTTTTCATGCGGTAGCGATTCAGGGTCATCAGCGCGGTCTCGGAGCCTGAAAAAAAGCCTGACAGCAGAATCAGCGCAATCAGGATGATCAACAGGGTGCCTGTGGAAATGTCGCTCAATGAGGGTCTCGCTAATCTGGCGTTGTTTCTGATTCGTTAGGCGCGGCCGCCACTAATCAGGACGAAGTTAGAATTAATTCAAGTACGAATTTACTGCCAAAATAGGCCAGCATCAGGCTGATGAAACCACCTAGGGTCCAGCGTATCGCGGTGCGTCCTCGCCAGCCTACCAACCAGCGGCCGATCAGTAAGATTGCGAACACCAGCCAGGCAATGATCGAGAGCACGGTTTTGTGGGCGAGGTGCTGGGCGAACATGTCCTCGAGAAAAACCATGCCGCTAATCAACGACACGCTGAGGCAGCCAAAGCCAATGATGATGGCATCGAACAACAATGACTCCATTGTTGTTAACGGTGGCATCATTCGTATCAGTCCGCCCGGTTGATGTCTGTGCAGCTGGCTGTTCTGTACCGACAGTACAATCGCATGAATAGCCGCGAGGCCAAGAATGCTGTAGGCAATGACAGACGTGACGACGTGAAAGATCAATCCTGGTGGGCTGCCTGGTGGCAGCAGATGAACGGTGGCGGCTGCATGGTCGGCAGCCAGCGTGATCGCGGCAATCGGTAGGACAACGATACCGATGATCTCGATCGGATGTCTCATCGCCGACACCAGGGTAAACAGCGCAATGAAAGCGCCGACCAGCGACAGCGCTGTGAAGAAGCCGAGATTGATGCCATCGGCACTGAGCATGCTCTGTGACAAGGTGAATATATGTGCGCCTAGTCCTAAAAATCCGGAGACCAGTATCATCGGTTTGCTAAAGCCTGCGACAAGATCAGAGTTTTTCAGCTTCAATAGCAGCAGCACAGTACAGCCCAGATAGAGCGATATCGCTAGAAAAGCAGCTAGAAGATTAGTCATGCGGGTCTACATTTTTTCAATCATCTGGGATTTTAGCCAAACACCGTGATCGTGGTTGCACAATTATGTAACATCAGCTGTGCACAGTCGTTCAACTGAAGCTGGCGGGTTACGCATGTTAGCATTTGAGCAGGCTAAAAAACATCAATGAGAATGGATAAATTCGATGCGGATTCGTGTACTGGGTTGCAGCGGAGGTATTGGTCAGGGTGTTGCCACAACGTCGTTTCTGATCGATGACGACGTGTTGATCGATGCTGGAACCGGCGTATTTGAGCTCACTTTGGAACAAATGCAGCATATTCGCCACATTTTTGTCACACATTCACACTTGGACCATGTCGCCGCAATACCCTTGTTGGCAGATACGCTGTTTGACGATCTCGTCGCCGAGCCGATTGTTGTGCATGCACATCAACAGACCGTTGATGTGTTACAAAAGCATATTTTCAATGGCGCTATTTGGCCGGATTTCACCACGTTGCCGAACAAATCCGGTGCCGTGATCAAACTCGATCACATGGAAATGGGTGCCTCGGTTGAAATTGATGGTCGCACGGTCGAAATGATCGCAGTCAATCATGTCGTACCCGCCGTCGCCTACCGTGTTGAATCCAACGGCCACTCATTTGCATTCAGCGGGGATACGACAAGTAACGACACGTTTTGGGCCGCATTAAACATGCATGGTGGGCTGGATTTGCTGTTCATCGAATCAGCGTTTGCGAACAAGGATCGTGACTTGGCGAGACTGGCTTATCATTACTGCCCACAATTACTCGCCGAAGACCTGACAAAACTGAAGCACCGGCCGACTATTGGTATCTCTCACTTGAAACCGGGCGATGAAGCGCTGATCATGCAAGAATGTCGTCAGCTAATGCCGGATAGGGAGTTGAGACAGCTCAAGAGTGGCGATGTTTTCACGGTCTAGAGGCTGACGGCCATGTTAACCTCTGTGCCTCCGCGGTTAATTCAATCTTTTCAGATAGGATAGTTGCAACAAATACAATCGAAATAACAGTTCTATCGTCTCGTGTATAATCATTCCTTTTATCAAAACAAGCTGAAATAACCATGTTTGACGGATTAAGTGACCGCCTTGCCAAAACCGCGCAGCGACTGCGGGGACAGGGACGCCTGACAGAAGAAAATATATACGATGCGCTGCGTGACGTGCGTATGGCCTTGCTCGAGGCGGACGTCGCCCTGCCTGTCGTACGCACGTTTATCGAAGATGTCAAACGGCGTGCGATGGGGGAAGAGGTGCTTACCAGCCTGACGCCTGGTCAGGTATTCATCGATATCGTACAGCAAGAAATGATCAAGGTCATGGGCGAGGCAAATGAACGCCTCGATCTGGCCACGCAACCGCCGGCAGTCATATTGATGGCCGGCCTTCAGGGAGCGGGTAAAACGACCACCATCGCCAAGCTGGCGAAATTATTGCAGGAACGGGAAAAAAAGAAGACCCTGCTGGTCAGCTGCGACGTCTACCGTCCAGCTGCGATCGATCAGTTGAATACGCTGGCAAACCAGGTCGGCGCCGAGTTCTATCCCAGCACCAAGGACCAGGATCCGGCAATGATCGCCTCGGAAGCCATCGACCATGCGCGCCGGCAGCATATCGATGTCGTGCTGGTGGACACGGCCGGTCGTCTGCACATCGATGACGACATGATGGCGGAAATCAAGCGTGTTCACGCGGCTGCACAACCGATTGAAACGCTGTTCGTTGTCGACAGTATGACCGGCCAGGATGCCGCCAATACCGCGCAGGCGTTCAATGAAGCGCTGCCGCTTACCGGCGTGATTTTGACGAAAACCGATGGTGATGCCCGCGGTGGTGCGGCACTGTCGATACGCCAGATCACCGGTAAACCGGTCAAGTTCATGGGCGTTGGCGAAAAAATCGACGCGCTTGAACCATTTCATCCAGACCGTGTCGTCTCGCGAATCCTCGGCATGGGCGATGTGCTGTCCTTGGTCGAAGAAGTGCAGCAGAAGGTCGATCATAAAAAAGCCGAGCAGCTGGCGAAGAAAGTCAGGAAGGGCAAAAATTTTGATTTCAACGACCTGATGGACCAGTTCCAGCAAATGCAGAACATGGGTGGCATGGCGGGGCTCATCGATAAAATGCCGGGCATGGGCGGTATGACGGAGAAGGTCAAAGATCAGGTCAATGACCGAGAAATTCGCCGGATGATCGCGATTATCCAGTCGATGACACCGAAGGAGCGCCGCTTTCCGGACATCATCAAGGGATCGAGGAAACGTCGCATCGCGGCTGGCTGTGGTCTGCAGGTGCAGGATGTCAATCGACTGATGAAACAGCATCAGCAGATGCGCAAGATGATGAAGAAAATGTCCAAGGGTGGCATGGCGGCGATGATGCGGGGCCTGAAAGGTAACATGCCGGGTGGCGGTCCGCCGGGTATGGGTTCCGGTGGCATTGGATTCTGATCTTGCGCGAGTCGAGATATAACCGTTTCATATTCAAAAAAAATCCCGTAAAATACGCGGCTTGCTGTGGGCCGGTGGGTCTGCGATAGAGTGTTTAATCAAGAGAATTCTGAAATATGGTAACGATTCGTTTATCAAGGGGCGGCGCCAAGAAAAAGCCGTTTTATCATGTAGACGTCAAAGACTCGCGGAGATCGCGTGATGGCCGCTACATCGAGCGCATTGGTTTTTTTAACCCGTGTGCGCGTGGTTCAGAACAGCGCCTGCAAATCGATCTTGATCGGGTTGATCACTGGGTTTCAAACGGTGCTGGTACGTCAGACCGTGTCGCTACTCTGGTTAAAGAGGCACGCAAGCAAGCAGCCTGAATTGAAGCTTGTGTAGCAGGGCATGTCAGCTGCTGAAGAAAAGCTGATTGTTGGCAAGGTTGCTGGTGTTTACGGCGTCAAAGGTTGGGTCAAAGTGCATTCGAACACGGATCCACGAGATGCCATTGCCACGTACAATCCCTGGTATATACAGCTGGGTAGCCAAGGAAAAGGTGAATGGCGTGAAATGCGTGTTGAAAACGGGCGGCGTCAGGCGAAAACCGTGATCGCCAAACTAGCGGGTGTTGACGACAGGGATGCCGCCATGCAACTGACCGGTGCGACCATCGCCATCAGGCCCGAGCAGCTACGGGCATTAGGCAAAGATGAATTTTACTGGCGCGACCTGATCGGTTTACGCGTCATCAATAAGGAAGGTGTCGAGCTGGGTTCGGTCCGGCGGCTGATGGAAACGGGGGCTAACGATGTACTCGTTGTCAGTGGCGGAGAGGGGGACGCAGTACAGAGGGAGCATCTGATTCCATGGACACCGGGACAGGCTGTACTTGACGTCGATCTCGAACTCGGTCAAATGTGCGTCGACTGGGACCAGGATTTTTAGATAAATTAAAAGCGGTTTAGCTTGAAACAGGGTCTTTGATAAAGTGCATTTTCACGTCATTACCCTGTTTCCCGACATGATCGTACGTATGACATCGCAAGGTGTACTCGGTCGTGCGATCAAACAGAATATCGTTGGCTTGACGTGCGGGAATCCGAGGGACTTTACCCACGATCGCCACCGTACCGTGGATGATCGTCCTTATGGTGGTGGTCCCGGTATGCTGATGAAGGTTCAACCGCTGGCTGATGCTATTTTTGCCGCCAAACAACGGGCCGGCGATAGGGCAAGAGTGATCTACCTGAGTCCGCAAGGGCAAAAGCTGGATCAATGCAAGGTTAGGCAACTGGCTTTGAATGACAGAGCGCAGCAGGATGCACACTATATTTTGATCGCTGGGCGTTATGAAGGTATCGATGAGCGTCTGATCGAGCAATATGTCGATCAGGAGATTTCAATCGGTGACTACGTGCTCAGCGGCGGTGAACTCGCCGCTGTTGTCCTGATCGATGCCATTGCCAGGCTGATACCCGGCGTTTTGGGAGATGAAGACTCTGCCCAGCAGGATTCATTCATGCAGGGTCTGCTGGACTGCCCGCATTATACGCGACCGGAAGAGATCAGCGGCAGGCGTGTGCCGCAGGTGCTGTTGGGCGGCGATCATCAGGCAATCGTTCGTTGGCGATTGAAACAGTCATTGGGAAGAACTTGGTTGCGCAGACCAGACTTGCTTGAGAATGCGCAACTGAATCTAGAGCAACAAGATCTGCTTGCTGAATTCCAGCGGGAATATCAACAAGCTGACGACTAACAGGCTTTTTGCCATACGCATTAGTGATTAGCGGAGTAATCAAGATGAGCAACATTATTCAACAGCTCGAAGCAGAGCAGATGACAAAAGAAATACCGGCGTTCTATCCCGGTGACAATGTTGTCGTACAGGTTCGTGTGAAGGAAGGTAATCGTGAGCGTCTGCAGGCATTTGAAGGCGTTGTCATCGCTAAACGCAACCGAGGTCTCAACTCGGCGTTTACGGTGCGTAAACTTTCACATGGTGAGGGCGTTGAGCGCGTCTTTCAGACTTACAGCCCTAATATCGCTGATATCAAGGTCAAGCGTCGTGGAAAGGTGCGTCGAGCGAAACTTTACTACTTGCGGGGTAGAACCGGTAAGGCAGCCCGTATCAAAGAAAAGCTTTAACGATTGCCGTTTTGTTTCGTGTGAGTCGTGTTTGCGTGCACATGAAGTTGTTACTGGCGAACGTCTAATTTCAACTCATCCGCGTGTGCTT
>JABDQW010000219.1 GCA_013042055.1 Gammaproteobacteria bacterium
CGAGCCTTCAGCATGTTTGGTGAAATGGCGGGTTATCTTGATAGTGCGCATTTCATCAGCAGCGCGTTTGCTCGGTCTCATGCTGTTCTCCGTCTCGTTTTGTGCGGCGCATTATAGCAATACGGCAACATGAATGTGCGTGTTACAATGGCGCGATCGAATTCAGTGATAATGGAGTTCTGAATGATTAAAAGTATGACGGCATTTGCGCGTGAGCAGCAGAGCGACGAGTTTGGCACGCTGACCTGGGAGCTGAGGTCGGTCAATAGTCGCTATCTTGATATTAACTGCAGATTGCCGGAAGAGTTTCGGGCACAAGAGGGCCGCACACGAGAATCAATCAACAAGCGCATACAGCGCGGCAAGATCGAATGTGGCTTACGATTTGCGCCGGAGATGACCGCCGAAACTGAGATCAAGGTCAATGCGCCTTTGGTTAAATCGCTGATCGATGCCTGCCAGCAGATCAATACCCGTTTGCACCAACCGTCGGAAATCAATCCGGTCGACATCCTGAGTTGGCCCGGTGTCGTGGCAGAGGCTGAGCAGGATTTCAAAGCTATCTATGCCGCATCGGAGCAGTTGTTGCAAAAGGCCTTGGATGAGTTGGTCGAAAATCGGTTGCGCGAAGGCGAACGCATGCGTGAGTTGATCCTGACGCGCTGCAGCGCTATGCAGGACATTGTTGGTAATGTCAGACAGCAGCTGCCGCAAATACAGCAGCGCTACCGAGAAAAATTGACGGCCAGGCTCGAGGAGCTGAATACCGCCGTGGATCAGGACCGCTTAGAGCAAGAGTTGGTGTTTCTGGCACAAAAGATGGATGTTGATGAAGAGCTGGATCGACTCAGTGTTCACTTGACAGAATTGTGCCAGGTACTCGATCGTGATGAAGCCGTGGGCAGGCGGCTGGATTTTTTGATGCAGGAACTGAACCGCGAAGCCAATACCCTTGGATCTAAGTCGGCGGATATTCAGACCACACAGGCGTCGGTTGAGCTGAAGGTATTGATCGAACAAATGCGCGAGCAGATCCAAAACATCGAGTAGTGTTTCTTGGCGCAAAGGCGCAAACACGTACAGGCTTTGCGCGCATTGTGTTAGACAAGACAGCTTGATGTAGGAGCGGCTTCAGCCGCGCATTGCTCGCAATCGGACGGATTTACACGTGGATTGTTCGCGGCTGAAGTCGCTCCTGGTGTGCCCAGGCGCTGCAGTCTATTTGATTTCCAGCAACTCTATCTCGAACACCAAGGTCGAGTTGGGCTCGATCACCTCGCCGCGTTGTTGGTCACCATAGGCCAGTTCTGGCGGTACATAGAGCTCCCACTTATCACCGACCTTCATCATCAACAAGGCCTGGGTCCAGCCTTTGATCACACCTTTGACCGGAAAACTGGCTGGCTGACCGCGTTTATGCGAACTATCGAATTCGCGGCCGTCGATCAAAGTGCCACGATAATGGGTGGTAACGGTGTCTTCTGGTTTAGGGCTGGGGCCATCGCCGCTCTTGATGATCTTGTACTGCAAGCCGCTGTCCAAGGCAACCACGCCTTCTTTTTTGGCGTTATCGGCGAGAAACTGTTTACCGGCTTCGAGGTTTTTTGCTGCCAGTTCTTGCTGTTGCTGCATCAACTGGGCGCGTAGTTGCTGGGTGTATTCGGCTTTGGCCTGAGCCATCTCGCCCTCTTCAAGAGCCAGCGCATTACCGGAAGCAGCGTCCGTAATGCCGCGGGTCAGCGCTGAAACATCGAGGTCAATACCCTGTTGTTTCAAACGCTTGGCGAAATCCACGCCAAAGCTATAGCTGGCTTTCTGTTGCAGCGTTTCGAGCCCTTCTGCAGCGTTGACGATGATGGGTAGTAAGCAAAGCGTGATTAGTGTAGATAAGAATCGATACATGGTAAATTTTTCCTGCTAGTCGCAATCAAGCGCGCAACTTAGCAGGTCAATCGGCCGACTGCAATATTGCGAGCCGTGACATTGTTGCAGAAAACGGATCGGGAATTCGTCCTAAAATTCGCCTGAACTCTATGCGTTATGCTTTGTCACAGTTTAAATTATCAGTATTGGAAACATTTATGATCGGCCTAATCAAATCAGGTTTTTTACTCAGCCTGCTACTCACGGTGTTGCCGAGTCTGGCTCTGGCCGATATTCCAACCAAAGCGCCGGACAATGGCGTGCCGACGCTCGCCCCGATGGTGGAAAAAGCAAGACCCGCGGTTGTGAATATTGCGACCACCGGTCACGTTGATATCAAAAATCACCCCTTGCTCAATGATCCATTTTTCAAACGCTTTTTTGAAGGCTATAACGATTTGCCGCAGCGCAAGGAAACCAAGAGCTTGGGCTCAGGGGTTGTTATCGATGCCGACAATGGGTATATCGTCACCAATCACCATGTCGTCGAAGACGCACATGAAATAGCCATCACCATGCACAATGGCCACCATTTGGACGCAAAACTGATTGGATCTGATCCAGAAGTCGATATTGCTATTTTGCAAGCCGATATAGAGGGTTTACAGGCTATTCCATTCGGTGATTCGGATACGCTCCGTGTGGGTGATTTCGCCGTTGCGATCGGCAATCCGTTTGGACTTGGCCAGACCGTAACATCCGGTATCGTCAGCGCGCTCGGTCGAACCGGGCTGGGCATCGAAGGTTACGAAAATTTCATACAGACGGATGCCTCGATCAATCCGGGAAACTCGGGTGGAGCACTGGTCAATCTTAAGGGCGAACTCATTGGAATAAATACGGCCATTCTTGCAGCAGGTGGGCAGGGCAACGTCGGCATCGGTTTTGCTATTCCGATCAACATGGTGCGTAAGATCGCCGATCAGCTGATTGAGTATGGAGAGGTTCGGCGGGGTATGCTCGGTGTCATTATGCAAAACCTGACGCCTGAACTCTCAAGGGCGTTCGGCCTGGATTTACATCAAGGGGTTGTGATCTCGCAGGTCATCGAAGACACAGCGGCCGAGGAGGCGGGCCTTCAGGCGGGTGACATCGTGGTAGCCATCAATGGCACACCCATCAAAAGCGCTTCCGCGATGCGTAACATGGTGGGATTGCTTCGGGTCGGCGATGAAATGGATATCAGTGTGATTCGTGACGGTAAAAAGCAAACGATGCGTGCTGTCATCGGTGATGTCAAAGACTCCACCTTGGCTGGTACCAAAATCAACCAGCGTCTGGCCGGCGCCACCATCGAGGAAAAGGAACAAAATGGCAAATCGATGCTGGTTGTGACCGAAGTTCAGAACGCCAGTGCGGCCTGGAATGCCCATTTGCGAGAGGGCGATATCATTTTGTCCGTCAATCGAAGACCGGTTAAAACGCTGGCGGATTTGCAGCAGATCGTCACCGACAAGGATGCGCACATACTGCTGAATATACAGCGCGGTCGCACAGCATTGTTCGTGTTGATCGAGTAAGTCTAGCCCTTGCACGAAGGTGGGCATGCAATAATCGGTTTAATCAGCCGTGCTATCGTGCACCCAGCGCGTGCTATGATCCGTGGTTTCTTTCTTCCAAAAAGGGGCACGCGCCTTTAGTTCTTCGATAAGAAAATGGCAAGCGTCAAAAGCCTCCGCTCGGTGGGGAGACCAGGCAGCGATCAATACAATGGCATCGCCAGGTCTGATGTCACCATACCGATGCACAATCAAGCAGTCGATCAAGTCCCAGCGAGTGCAAGCAGCAGCAACAGTGTTATCGAGAAAATGCTGCGTCATTTCAGGATAGTGCTCGAGCGTCATCGATTGAACCGTGTCGCCAAGATTGAAGTCACGCATCGTGCCGACAAAGCTGGCGCAGGCGCCGTGTTTGCCTTTGGGCAAGTTGGCCGCTTGCTGCGACAGTTCCTGCCATGGATCAAATACGACACCGCTGAGTCTGACTGCCATGCTAACCCCCAGTCACGGGTGGAAAGAAAGCGATCTCATCGCCGTCATGTACGTGGTCCTCGAATCGCGCATGAACCAGGTTGATAGAACACAGGGTGTTGGCCGGCCGGGACTGATGGTCTGTGGCGCGGTCCCAGACGTCCGCAACGGTTGTCAGCTGGTGCGCATCGAGCGTGATATCGGTCAGTCCTGTTCGTTCAGCCAGGCTGGCAAAAAACTTGACATTAAATTGCATTTTAGAACTATAACGGCTTTATGGGGGCTATGTCACTTGTTATGCTTTCTGTGTGACTATTGAATATGTGGAATGATGACGCGATTGAATCACTTTAATGAGGCGGGCGAGGCGCACATGGTCGATGTCGGCGATAAGCAGGCCACGGCTCGTAAAGCGGTCGCCCAGGGCAGAATACGGATGCGCGCCGAGACGCTTCAGCGTATTATCGATGGCAAACATAACAAAGGGGATGTGTTGGGTGTGGCACGTATCGCCGGTATCATGGCAGCAAAGAAAACAGCTGAGCTGGTTCCGCTGTGTCACCCCTTGGCGCTGACCCACGTCGATATCGAATTGGTGGCAGATACGGCATTGCCGTCCGTCGTGTGCCAGGCAACGGTTGAAACCCGCGATGTCACCGGTGTTGAAATGGAAGCGCTGACTGCAGTGCAGGTCAGCTTGCTGACGGTTTATGATATGTGCAAGGCAATCGATCGTGGCATGTTGATTTCAGATGTTAGTTTGATCAGCAAATGCGGTGGACAATCGGGCGACTGGCGCAGTGAAACCGCATCTCTAATCAAACGTTACTCATCCGGGGAATGAATACCCTATGAAAAAGCTGAAGCTCGTTTTGAAAATTTTCGGTGTTGTTATCGTAATTTTGCTGCTGGCTTTGGCAGCATTTATCTTCACCTTCGACCCGAATAACTATAAAGACACCATAACGGCCCAGGTCGAAAAGCAAACAGGTCGTGATTTCGACATCACCGGTGATATCCGTTTATCGGTATTCCCCTGGATCGGCATCCAAGTCGAAGATGTCAAGTTGTCCAATGCGCCGGGCTTCAGTGATGAGCCTTTTGCGCGCATGTCACAGCTCGACGTTAAGGTCATGTTAATGCCATTGCTACGCAAGGAATTACAGGTCGACAAGGTGCGTCTGCATGGATTGTTTGCTTCATTGGAAGTCGATGAGCAGGGTAACAACAATTGGTCCGATCTCGCCAAGCAGGAACAAGACAGCCAACAGCAGCCAACACCTCCGCAGACCAGCGATACTGATAAACAACCACCTGCGTTGGCAGCTCTGGCGATCAACGGCGTCGAGCTGATTGATGCCACGGTCAAGTGGACGGATTTGCAGAATAACGTGCACTCGCATTTGTCGGGCTTCAGTCTGACCACCAGTGCGATTCGTTTCAATGAGCCGGTGGACGTCGAACTGAATACCGGCGTTAAACATAATGAACCCGAGCTGGATGCGCAGATCAACTTGACAACGAGACTGACATTCAACGAGGCGTTTACCAATGTGTTGCTGGATGCCTTGCTAATCAAGGTAACTGCCGATGCCCCCGAGCTTTTTTCCGAACAGCTAGACCTGTTACTGGAGAGCAATATCAATGTTGATGTCGATCAGCAGGTGGCGAGCTTGAATAATACCCGGCTTACCGCTCTGGATACGACAGTCCATACCAACGTGGATGTGAGCAAACTGTTGTCACAGCCGATAATCAGCGGCAGCCTTTACACGGATGATATCAACGCGCGTGATCTGATGGAGCGGCTGGGAATCGAACCACCAGCGATGGCCAGTGAAACCAGTCTGACAAAGCTTGCCTATGCGTCCACGTTCAAGGCGAGTGCCAACACGATCGAAATGAATGAGATCAAGCTGACACTGGATGACACGGATATCACGGGGTGGTTGCATGTGCCGGATATTTCCCAACCGGTGGTACGCTACAAGCTGCATATGACGCCAATCGATGCCGATGCCTATATGGCGCCGGTCTCAGAAGCTCCAGCTGATGAACAATCCCCGGCTGTGCCAGCCGAGAGCGTGGCTGAGGTCGATGCGGGTGACGCGCAGGATGATGCTGAAATCGAATTACCGGTGGATTTATTGCGCAAACTCAACATGGAAGGGGAGTTGAATATGGACATGGTCACGATAAATAAAATTCCGCTTGCTGAGATTTTGATCAAAACGCAGGCGAAAGCAGGTATCTTGCGTGTCGATCCATTGCAGCTGAAAACCCTGGAAGGGACTGCCAACGGCAGCGTGATGACGAATGTGAAAGGCGAGACACCGCAGTATTCGGTCGCCCTGAAGGCATCGGGCATACGTCCAGGCCCGGTGGTCGATCCAATGCTGGTCGGTGTATTCGGTGAACAGCAGGTTACCTTGGATGGGGTCGCGAATATGCTCGTCGACGTTAAAACCAACGGCGGGCGCGTCTCGCAATTAAAGCAAGCAGCTACCGGCAAGCTGACTTTTGACATGGCCAAAACCGTGCTGGTCGGCGTCGACTTTGAACACTTTGTACGTAATGTCGTGGCCGATTATTTGGCTGCAAAAAGCCTGCCCGTCCCGGCGGAATGGCGTGGCCAACTCCGACCGCAAACGAAAACCGCGTTTAACCGCGCCCATGCCAGCGCTGTGATCGCCAACGGTGACGTCACCAACCCGGACTTGATCCTCGACTCCAGTCGAATCAAGATCACAGGGCAGGGCGTGGCGAATATCATGCGCAACGATCTGGATTATCGTGCGCTGGTGGATCTGAAACCGCCCCGCCGGCAAACGACTGCGGATAAATTGTTGGACGAACCGCTGCCGGTGCATATTCATGGCCCATTCGAGCAGTTGGCATACGATGTCGACACGAGCCAGATCGCTGGTGCCTTGTCCAGTTTGCTCGAGGCCGAAGCCAAGGCCAAAATCAATAAAGAATTAGAGGAAGAAAAGGCCAAGCTGCGGGAAAAAGCCAAACAGGAAGAGGACGAGGTCAAACAAAAACTCGAGGACAAATTAAAAGATAAATTGAAAGGTTTGTTCTAGCCCGCATGTCGCACCAGGGGGCGAGATGATCGCGCAGGGATTTGTATTCACAAAGGATTTTGCAACGGAGTGGAATAACTGTGTATATTTCCGACTGAGCAATATTCTTTGTGGATTTAAAGATCAAGTGAGGGCTCGTCCATCTGGCGAGAGATACGGGCTTAGCCCTGCGCCTGCTCCCGTGATCCTGATGAGAAGTGCGGGCTAGGTGGCTCGGCTGTCATTCTCCGATCGACTCTTGCGCTGGTACGATCAGTTTGGTCGACATGACCTGCCGTGGCAGCAGCAACGTTCGCCCTATCGTGTCTGGCTTGCCGAAATCATGCTGCAACAGACACAGGTCGCAACGGTGATTCCATACTATCTGCGTTTCATGCAGGCATTCCCGGATGTGGCCAGCCTGGCCACGGCACCGCTCGAGCGCGTACTGGAACTATGGTCGGGTCTCGGATATTACTCGCGTGCCCGTAATCTGCACAAAGCAGCGCGCGTGATTGACGCCGAATTTGACGGTGAATTTCCCAACAATATCGATCAGGTGATGGCCTTGCCGGGTATCGGGCAGTCGACCGCTGGCGCGATACTGGCGCAGGCTCGGCAGCAGCGCCATGCGATACTCGACGGCAATGTCAAACGTGTGTTGTGCCGTTACCATGCGGTCGAAGGTTGGCCGAGCAAGGCGGCAGTACAAAAACAGCTGTGGCGCTATGCTGAGCAGCACACCCCGGAGGAACGGGTTGATGACTATACACAGGCGATCATGGATCTCGGCGCAACCGTATGTACACGCAGCTCACCGCGCTGTCAGCAGTGTCCGTTGCAGATCGATTGTATCGCCTATGGTCGAAATCACGTCAAGCGCTATCCGTCACCACGGCCTCGGAAGGCGCTTCCGATAAAGGCAGTTCGATTCCTGATCCTTACGGATCGGGCAACGGGCAGGATCATGCTGGAAAAGCGGCCGCCAAGCGGGATCTGGGGCGGTCTGTGGAGCCTGCCCGAAGCGGATCTGGACGACGATATCCAACGTTTGTGCCAACAACGCTGGGACATGAAAGTGTTGGGCAATCAGGATCAGCGTGCATTCAGGCACAGCTTCAGTCACTATCATCTCGACATCACCCCTTGCCGTGTGCAGGTACAAGCGATTGGCTCGGCCGTAAATGATCAGGGCGAGGTCACGTGGTGTTGCTCACAAGACGCGGTACAACGCGCGCTAGCCACACCGGTTGCGCGCATCATCAGAGAGCACGCATAAAACTTGACTCGTGGCCAGCGAGCCGATTAAATACGCGTCTTTCGTAACGGGCCATAGGATGATCTAATATCCCGTGTGCTCACGAGAAGGTCAGACTACGATGGCTTGAGCTTGTACCTCAGCATGTGTCCATCAATCGATCTCTGGCCGGGTAGCTCAGTTGGTAGAGCAGCGGACTGAAAATCCGCGTGTCGGCAGTTCAATTCTGCCCCCGGCCACCATTCAATCAGTGACTTACCGTTACTGAAATCCTTTCAAATTTTTCCTTGCGTGAATTTTGCGTGACCCTAAGCGCTGCTGAGGCGACGCAAAACCACCAGTTCGGGTTTCTCACTGTCCTGCTCACACACTGCGTTGGCCGCTTCGATCAACCGTGACAGCTCTGCGGCTGAGTAGTGTGTCGTAATCCGTCCCGACCTGTGTCCCAACAAGTCCTGACGATCTTCAAAGCTCACTCCGGCGGCGCGCAGACGTCGTCCGAATGTGTGTTTCAGATCATGGACCCGGACCTGCTTCAGGCCTACCTTCGCTCTTGCCCGCAACCATGCGGAATTGAGC
>JABDQW010000220.1 GCA_013042055.1 Gammaproteobacteria bacterium
TGAGCCGGTCTGTGGATAGCGATTCGATTGCGATGCGCTTCTCACGTTTATTCACTGACACCTGAGACACGATGTCGATGGCAAACTTTTCTTTGGGATAGGATGCAAACTCTCTCAACAGAGCCGGCACTCGATGATTCCAGCACAGCGATGCGGTCGCCTGCCTCGAGCCGCAAGTCATTGGGCGGATTGAGCAACGCCTGGAAGCCGTCTCCTTGAGGGCATACCACACCGAGGAATACACCCTTAAGGAAATGCATTGGTCAGCTGCTGTACAGCGACGCCTGTGAGCTGTGGCGCTTCACGGACATAGATCTGACTGCGACTGGCGTCCGACAAGAAGGCGCCGTAAACATGAGAAAGCCAGCTGAAAACCCAGTATCGTGACGGAACAGCCCATGTCATGTTACTCCGGGCTTCCTGCCCTCCGCCCTTCGGGCCTGCCTTCGGCAGTACAAAATCGCTCCCGGCGATTTTGTCGAGCCTCTGGATTTCATTTCCAGGTTGGCGGTGCTGGTGCCGAAACCGCGGGTCTAAAGATATACGGCAAAGACGTTCCAGCTTGCGGCGTTCATCGGCCCGGGCGGCAACCCCGGCGTGTAGATTAAACCCGGCCACCTCGCCCACGGTACCGCTGTGCATCTCATCCATGTCGACCGGTGGCAGGGTTTGCAACGTCAATACCTTGCGCCCTGCCTGCGACCCCAACGCAATGCGATACGTAATCGAACGCCCCTGCAGCACACTGACCGGATCGTCATCCGCAGTATCCAGGGCCAGATAGTCGTTCTCGGCATCGCGTTCCAACCAACCTTACCGTTCCAGGTAACGCCTAACCCTATGCGCTAGCTTATGCACCAGGTGTAGTATTCCTTGCCAGTCTGATGTTTCGATTTGGTGTTTCGAACTCCTGTTGCTATGTTTACACTTGTCATTCCGGCAATATCACTCCTCGTCATCCCGGCACGTTTTTAGGTCGGGATCCAGCGGCCTGAAGACACTGGATCCTCGCCAAAGGCATGCGAGGATGACGCAGGGCTCAATAGGCCCGTCTGGTGCGAGCATAACCATATTCCACTTCAGCCTTCAACCGCCGCAAGTTTTCCGCTGCGTATCTGTTGAACAAATGCCTCGTAATCCTTCTCGTTCTGATCGGCATAGCGCTCGGCAAAACCGACCAGCGATTCGTCGAAGCGGTCACTCGAACCGAGGTAAGCTGCGATGGCCACCGGGTCGCCTGAGCGTGCATGCGCCCGAGCCAATGTCCAGCCGCACGATCGCGCCAGATACTTCAGATCGTCGACGTTGACGTTCTCGACGTCCACTGAACCTTTCCAGTCACGCAGTTGTCGCCAGTAGAAGTGCTCACCGCTGTCCTCTGAACGAGTCCAACCGAGAAAGATATCGCTGACTGCCTGCATTAATCGTTGACCTTCCACGACACGCTGGCCCTGGTTCTGATAAGGGCCTGGTTTCAGGTATTCTTCCAGCACGGAGCAGTTTGCCTGTTTGATCTGAAGAAATAACGGATCATTTTTGTCCCGCCCTTCCAGTAACAGGATCATGCACCGGGTGCCGACGCTGCCGACACCCACGACCTTCAGGGCCACGTCAACCAGGCTGAAGTGCTCGAGCAGGCGTTTGCAATCATCGGCGACACTTTGCTGATAGGACTTGAATTCGTGGTTGACCAGGGCCTGCAGGTTGCGTCCACTCAGCTCCAGCTCTTCACGCAGTTCCCTTAGCGGCACCAGACCGGGCGGTTCGCTCCTGATCCGGTACACGCCGTCGATTTCTTCGGTCAGTTTGTCCAGTGCGTGGTGGCTGTCCTTGGTCTGCGCCTCGTCAGTAATCTCCTGAGCCTGGTCCTCACGCCCTTCTGCTTCCGCGGTCTCGATGAATTGGCCTTCATCGAGCATTGAATACCAGACGTCCGTGATACGCATGCCAGCAAAGTCAGCCATGGCTTTGCGGTAATTTTTCACCACGCGCTCGGTTACCTTGCTGCCCTCCTCCGCTTTAAGGCCATTGTGCCTTGCTGCAATAGTGAAGCTGGCAGCGAGACGCTTGATGTCCCACTCCCAGGGACCGGTCAGGGATTCGTCAAAGTCATTGATATCGAATACAAGTTGTCTTTCCGGTGAGGCGTAGAGGCCGAAGTTTGCTAGATGCGCATCGCCACAGGCCTGCACGGCCAGTTCGCTGACCGGTGTGCTGGCAAGGTCCGCTGCCATGATACGGGCGCTGCCGCGGAAGAAGGCGAAGGGTGAGGCACTCATGCGCCAGCGCCGCACCGGGATCAGCCATTTAAGCCGACCCTCATTCTGTTGTTCGATCAGGCTAACCGGGTCGGGCCGATGGGGTGCCGGTGACCATTCGCCATGGCTTGAGCGAGGCGTCTGTTCACGCAATGACTTGCCCAGTTCGGCTCTTTCCTCAACGGTTCGGTGTAGTTGTGCTGGCATAGTCAATTCGGAATTACGGGGACAGTATACCTAATTAACGAAGAAAACATGCAGAGCCATAGAGATAAGTATACTGTCCCCGGCAATGCCGCGGCATCGTTGCTAGGGCACTGCTGGTATCGATCATTGTAGGCGCTGGTACAGCTCCCACCTCTGGACCGTGTCACGAAGCAAGAGTGACTTAGGTTATCTTTACTTAGTCTATAGGAATATAAGATGCATACATAGAATGGCTTAGACGCCTGGGCATCCCGGGCGCTTGGCAAAGACTGGGAGATACCCATGCGAATACTCGTACTCGACGACGATTATATCCTTACCATGATTCTTGCCGATCATCTCGCAGAGCGGGGTCACCGAGTGGTTCCGGCGTTCGATGGACATCTTGGCAAATTATTCTGTGAGCAGAAGAGCTTTGATCTGGTTCTGATCGACCTCGTCCTGCCCAAACATAACGGTATCGAAGTTCTGGAACGGCTTCGACACAAGAGCCGAAGTACGCGGGCGATCATGATCACGAACTCTCCCGCGCTGCTTGCAGAGGAGTCCGAGCGCATGGCGGCCCTCGACGTTGAAGCTGTGATTGAGAAGCCATTTTCCTTTTCCAAGATTGACGAAATCGTAGAAAAGCGCGAAACGAATTTGAGTGTCATCGAGCACTAGCCCGGATATTGCACGATTGCTGTCCTCCGCAAAAATTCGAGCCCACCGCTTTTAGAGGCAGAGTTTCCAAAGCATCGCACGACTGTACCTAATGTGGCATGATCTAGGCCATCATGGATTTTTACGAACGATTTCTTTCCTTTCGTGTGACGCGGTCAAGCTCATTTGGCTCTTCATGCGTCCACATGGCGCACTCGCCGCCGAGAATCTGTTCCTGCGTAAGCAGCTGGCGATGTACCAGGACTGCTAAGTGAGGCCGCGTCGGCCAGATACAGCATTCCGGATTAGCCTCGTGCTCCTGTCCAAACTCTTCGATTGGAAGCACGCACCCATTGTGATTAAATCCCAGACCTTGATCCGCTGGCACCGCCAAGGCTTTCGCCTGTTCTGGCGCTGGAAATAGCGGCCGGGTCGGCCACCGATACCGATTGAACTCAGACAACTGATTCGTGAGATGGCTGCAAGTAATCCATCTGGGGCGAAGAACGAATTGCCAATGAATTGCTGCTCAAACTGGGGGTTCGCGTATCGCCCCATACGGTACGCAAGTACATGCCGAAGCGACCAGGCGGACAGCCCCGAGGTGATCAACGCTGGTCGACCTTTGTTCGCAATCATGCAGCAGCGATCCTCGCTTGTGACTTCTGTGTCGTCGTGACAGCAACGTTTCGCTTGCTCTATGTATTGATCGTCATAGAACATCATACGCGACGGATTATCCATTGCCATTTGACCACCCACCCGTCAGCGGAATGGACACGCCAGCAATTGCGTGAAGCCATCCCCGCAGACCATGGCTACCGCTTTCTCATTCATGATCGCGATGGCATTTTTTCTCCCCAGCTCGACCTATCCTTTGCTAACATGGGACTGCGTGTACTCAAGACACCACCTCGGAGTCCAAAGGCTAGCGTCTGTGAACGTGTCATCGGCACTATACGTCGGGAGTGCCTGGACTTCATGATTCCACTGGCGGAGAGCCACGTACGTGTTATTCTGAAACGCTGGGTTGCCCATTATAATCAACGCCGTCCTCATGCCAGCCTCGGCCCGGGCATTCCAGATCCGCCCAGCGTCCTTCCAGTCCCACCCCTCATACATCGCCACATCATTCCTGGCGACCTTATGGTTGTAGCTCACCCTGTTCTCGGTGGACTACACCATGAATATGGCTTGGTACCGAAGGTTGCTTGAATTATTGCGGAGCACAGGCCCGTTGTAAATCGGCGCCTAATTCTTGGTGTACTGATTATTGATTATATGTTCCATTTACTAGCCAATACTGATTGTTCATTGCTTAAGGTAGCGCCGACTTCCAACGGCCAATCTCACCCGCCGACGTAGGAGGTCGGGTGCAGTGCCTGGTTAGCTATTTTCCTCAGAATCATAAAATTATCGATTGCCACTACTAAGCACAGTGACTGGATCCGTGAACAATTTTGAGTTCGGAATGAGTACCTTATTCCCGTCAGACTCAAGCTCCGTGTATCTCAGGTCAATAGAAATAACAGTGCCCTCGTAACCCGATATCCTTATACGGTTTCCTGTCATGAATGGTCGATATAGCAATATGAGGACGCCAGAAAGAAGATTGGAAATAGAATCTCTTAGAGCGAAGCCAAGTGCAAATCCCGTCAACCCCAGACCGGCCACTAGAGCGGATACATTAACACCTAACGTTCCGAGCGCAGTAACTAAGCCAAAGATTATAAGAGTAATACTGCTTGTGCGAGCAAGTATTGAAGTGAGATTTCTATCAAAATCCAATCGCTCAGCGGTCCTAGTGATTATTCCATTTACTATTTTTGAAAGGATAAAGAAAACAACTAAAATCACTGCAACTCCGATTACTCTCGGTACCCAAAGAGATGCTTCGTCAAGCAAATATTGTACTAGATTCTCCATAGTCTACTAACCTCTGGCTTGTTCTTCGCAAAAATAACGTTTGAGATAACCCGACGCGCTTTTTGCGGTCGCCGTTGATTGAATTGTTATGTTTATTATTCATAGTGCGTCCAAAGCCTGATAACTTTAATGATATGCTCCTCTTCGTATATTTGGTATACGAGCCTATGCTGGATATTTATACGGCGTGAGTAAGCACCTGACAAATCACCCACCAGCTTTTCATAAGGTGGTGGGTTCTGATAGGGGTCTTTTTGAATAATATCCAAAAGTGATTTTGCTTTATTTTTTAATCCTGAAGAAGCTAGTTTTCTGGCGTCCTTTTGAGCTTGTTTTGTATACACCAACTCCCAACTCACCAATCAAGCTCCTTGGAGCTTTCAGACAGGTCTTGTTTCAATCCTTCCTGGATGGACTCTCTCATTCCGGGCACTGATAATAGGTGAAGGGTTTCAGTAATTGCGTTCCAGTCTTCCTCTGATACTAAAACCGCGTTACCTCTTTTTCCCGTAATTACAACAGGTTGATGGGTTTCTGATGCCTCATCTATCAGGCTATATAACTTCGATCGAGCCTCAGTAGCATTTAGTATAGTCATGATTATTAACCTCCATGTCTAAGCGTACGTCAAAACGTACGTATAATCAAGTTTTTAAAACGCCGAGTAGCCAGGGGCTGTCACCAGCCCCAAGCCCTCTAAGAACTGCCCGTGCCAGTTTCCAAGCAAGCAGCTCAAGCCCTTCAAAGGCCATGTTAACGACCCGGCAGTGTCTCCAATAATTGGATTATTAATCATCAAACCATACGCTCGATAGCAGGGGTTGCCAAGTACCTACTATCCTTCTTTCGACGCAACCATTGACGGTTACGTCGTTGCTCGAAATATTCGGCATAGAACGGATCGTAGGGGTGTGCCTTACCCCGAACCTTGATATGGCGTATGATAGGCAAATCCGCAACTTGGAACAATCGAATCGACTTTACCTTGCCCGACTTGACTGTTGATACTGTAAATTGCCACCGCGTACCCCAGCGTTTGATGTATTTGCGCTTGCACCATGCCAGGGTTTTGTTGCGATGACGCCTAAGCATCCAGTTGCGCAGCAGTTGGTAAACTTGCTGGTCTATTTCGCTGTAGGTCTTTTTCGAGACCACGTGACGGTAGAAATTCGCAAAGCCAC
>JABDQW010000231.1 GCA_013042055.1 Gammaproteobacteria bacterium
CAGATTTAGCGCTGCTCCTCAAGCGTCAGGGCAAGGCGCGACTTGCAGCTAATGGCCGTAGTCCTTAGCAAAAGTTGCAACGCAGCCATGGCGCTTGAGGGGCGGTGATAAACTGTGTAGTGACTCAACGCTTGGGTGAATATCAAATACTGCACAACTTTTCGAATAATCATAGAGTTGACTAGAAGTAAAAGCGATCAACTGCGGAATCTAGGTTTAACGACCTGTATCGGTACGACGCCGAAGGCACCCGGGAAAGTCGGGCCAAACTGATTGCTTACACCCGGGCTAGCCGGCTTGGTTGCCTTTACCGCGTTATTGCTGATACTCGACCAAATGCCAAAGACCGATATTTGACCAGGCGCATTATGCGTCACCAGGAGGGCGAACATGCCGATTAGCCATGAAGGTATCAATCCAATGTGGGTGCATCTAAGAGCGTCTCCCAGTGCTCGCTACGAGGCTGGGCGGGCGCAACGAGATACCGTACCCCTGGAAGTCCACGCCGAGGTGGCGGCTGATACCGGGCGCCCTGATCCGCTACCAATTCTGGCGCAACAGGACAATAGCCGGCTGGCGGAGCTCATCCCGCTACGCTATGGGCGCATGAGCCGCAGCCCTTTCACTTTTCTTCGGGGAGCGGCTGCGGTCATGGCCAGCGACCTCGCTGCCGGCCCGAGAACCGATCTGTGGGTCGAGCTCTGCGGTGACGCCCACCTGGGAAACTTCAATTGGTACCATGCGCCGAACCGCGATCTGGTGTTCGACCTCAACGACTTCGACGAGACACTGCCGGGGCCGTTCGAGTGGGACGTGAAACGACTGGCGGCAAGCACCTTTGTTGCGGCCCGCAACAATGGTTTTTCCAGGAAAAAAGCCCGCGCCGCGACGCGCTCGGCGCTTCGCAGTTATCGCGAGTCCATCGCTGAATCATCAGAAATGAGCCCGCTCGATCTGTACTACTACCGCTTCGAATCTCGGGCGGCCCTCGAGCGCATTGACCGTCACGGCAAGAAGCTCAAGAAGTGGAAGAAAGAGATCCTGCGCGACGCTGTCCGCAGAAACAGCTTGCGGGCCTTCAAAAAGTTGACGGCCGTCGTCGATGGACGTCGAGTCATCGTTCCCGACCCACCCCTGATAGTCCGCGTCGATGAGCAACTCGCGGCAGGTGAATCAGGTGGCGTGGAAGCGTTCTTCGAGAAGTATCGTGAAAGCCTTCCTTTCGACCGGCGCGTACTCATCGATCGATTCTCATTGACTGACGTCGCAAAGAAAGTCGTTGGCGTCGGCAGTGTCGGCATGCGGTGCCTGATCGTGCTGTTGGAAGCCGGAGACGGGACTCCCTTGTTTCTGCAATTCAAGCAGGCGGTGGCGTCGGTGCTGGAACCCCATCTCGGGGCAAGTGCCTTCGAGCAGGCTGGACAACGCGTTGTCGAAGGCCAGCGTTTGATTCAGGCGACCAGCGACGTGCTCCTGGGTTGGGCGCGCTGGCAGGGCGAAGACGGCCAGCCGCTTGATTTCTATTTCCGCCAGCTCTGGGACGGCAAGGGCAAGATCGAGGTTGATGACCTGGGTCCCAAGGAACTGGCTGCGTTTGCGGGCCTTTGCGGAAAGACCCTCGCCTTTGCTCACGCCCGCTCGGGTGATGCCATGATGATCCGTGGCTACATCGGTGATGATGAAACCTTCGACGACATCATGGTGGAGTTTGCCGAGCATTACGCCGATCTCACCAAGGCGGATCACGCGCTGTTAAGCGAGGCCATCGACGACGGGGCGATTGAAGTCGTTCGCGATATTTGAGCTGGTCTCGAACCGTTCACAATCGGGGAGGGGCGGCGATAAACTGGGTAGCGACTCACTGGTTGGGTGAGTCTCACATGCTGCTCAACTCTGCTAATAATCATAGAGATATATGGCGGTAACAGCGGTCAACTGCGGAATCTAGGATAATCCCTCCGTCACAGTTTGCCCACTGCCTTTCGCACATAATGCAAATGCTGTTGTGTGCAAAGCGCATCTGCGCATGGCATCACGCACGAGTGTTTTGCAATGCATTTGCCGTAGATGTAAATATTGTAACTACAGATATAAGCCCGGACGTAAGTAAAGTTGCTGCAAGTAACACACAGCCCGCTATCATAAATCTGGCCATATGAACTTCACATTACTGTCGATTAAACTATACTCTAGCGTGACAGGACGTCCTTGCTATTGTAACCATATTGACATCAACAGTTGCTGTGGTTAAGTTAGAGATTGTTGAATAAATCAGCAATATTCAACCGTTTATTAACATTCGTCCGAGGTGTATACATGTCGCGAAAGAATGGCAGGCACAGAAATAAACATAATAATTATTACAACGACTATCGAACAGGAGATCCTAAAGTCATCGAACTGCAAACAAACACCCCTCCCTTCGACGCTCCCGCCAAACACCCCCAACCACCCAAACCAATTCAAGCCAAAAACCAATCACAAGCCCGATTCATGGCTGCAATCAGGAGGAATACCCTGGTTTTTGGCCTGGGGCCTGCTGGCACCGGCAAGAGCTATTGTACTGCTGGCATGGCTGCCGAAGCACTGCTGGCCGGCAAAATTGACAGGGTTATCTTTACTCGACCGGCCATAGAAACCGGAAAAAGCCTTGGCTTCTTACCGGGAAAACTCGAGGATAAGTTCGATCCTTACTTCAGCGCCTTCAAGTCCTGCTTGATCAGTAATGCTGGCAAGGGTGTGGTCGACTGCGCCCTGAAGAACGGTAATATCGTTGTTGAGCCACTGGCATACATGCGCGGCAAAACATTCGACCACTGCTTTGTGATTCTGGATGAGGCTCAAAACTGCACATCTGAAGAAATAAAAATGTTCATGACACGCATCGGCAGGAACTCGACGGTGGTTATCAACGGCGATCTTAGCCAAACTGATCTGGATAACTGCTCGGGTCTGTACGATGCGATAAATCGCGTTCATGATGTTTGCGGTGTCCATGTACATGAATTCACCTACGAGGATATTGTACGCAGTGGCATTGTAAAAGACATCATCATGAAATATGAAATCAGCAATCCGCCAGGGTACCGCTTCTGTAGCACCTTTGCATAACTACACCAGGATCATGGGAGCAGGCATCCTGCGCCTGCTTCCAAGATCCTGGTGAGAAATGCGGTTACACTCTGTCTGGCGCGGTAACGCGATGGGTGACCTATTCGATAGGTTATAGGCGGCTCGATATGGACTTTTTCATCTCTCTGGTTAAAAGTGTCCGTTAAACTGGGGGAAGTTCAAAGCGGCCCCCATTTTCAAAACAGAATGGAGACGGGTATTCGACTGAGGCTACAGGATTTGTGCATCCGATTCTCGCTTCTGATGCGCTGCCCAATATCTCGTATTGAGACTCAAGACAACAGTCAGCCAACATGCGAACGATACGACATTTTTCTGAAGCCAGGCCAGTGATTTTATCGTTCATCTTTATGATGGTATTGGCATCTTGTGCTACTAGCGAAAAAGTGTTGACAGATACCAGTGTGACCGGTGCTGAAAGCGCTGCAGAGAATGGCGAGCTCCGTACGGTGCCTTTTTTGACGTTGCGAAACAGGACGGGTCGTGAAGAGGCTCCGAAATATTTTGGTGGCGAACGCGATACGCTGCGTGCCGGCATCTGCGAGCTTGATCGAACACCGCTCGATTCAATGAAGCCGCTCGCTGCAAGAGCACCGTTTCGGATACCGGATGAAATCGTTAAGGTGGATGCGATCATTGAACTCGCTGTCCAGGATTTCTGGCAGCGTATGGAGACGAGGTCCGATGGACAGGCGCCGGTGTTGTACATGCACGGTTTCAACATCAGTTTTGAGCGAGGCTGCAGAAGGGCTCTGATGTTGAAGGAATCATTGGCGTTGGAAGGACGCTTCCTGTTATTCAGCTGGCCGTCCGATGGTCAAATCACGAGCTATACCCACGATGAGGCTGACCTGTCCTGGAGCGTTCATCCGCTGCATGAAGTGCTGTTGGAGATGATCGATCGCTTTGGGCAAGGTAAGGTCAATATCGTTGCGCATAGCCTGGGTACACGTGGGGTCATGTTTGCGATGCTCCTGCTGGCGCAGGCGCAGCAGCATCAAGGACCATTGTTAAACCAGCTCGTGCTGATTGCACCCGACATCGATGTTGGCATCTTCAAACAGTATTTGCCGAAGATCCGGCCACTGGTAAGAAATATGACCGTGTACGTCTCGAGTAACGACAGCCCGCTGATGCTATCCAGGCAGGTGCACGGTCACCCGCGCCTCGGGGAAGCCGGTGAACATCTCGAGGCTCTTCAAGGAATAGAGATTATCGATCTTTCTGCGGTGCCCAGGCGCGCGCCTTCCGGGCATGTCTATCATCTTTACCAGGATGTCGTGATCAAGGATCTCGATCGCTTGCTGCATGCGAATCAACCGGCGGCACAGCGCGGCAATCTGAAGCAGACACGTGAGAGCCAATGGCTTATGCTACCAACTGCGATAGAGTAGATTGCTCACGCAAAGGCGCCGATAGCGCTATGAAGTGCAGCTTTGGTGGGCGCTCAATGAGGTGCTTGCTTAATCGGTTTTTGTCGTATTGATTAGTCTGTTAGTCGAGATTGAACACCACTTGTTCGGAATTTGGGAGAGGCCAAAATGAACGTGACGATTGAAGAGTTGATGGTATGGCTTGTGGTCGGGATGCTGGCCGGTACGCTGACCGGGCTGATCGCAACGCGCAAAAAGGCTGGCTTTGGTCATTTGCCCAATCTCGGGCTTGGCCTGGTCGGCGCATTGATCGGGGGCTTTCTATTTGATCTGTTAGGGATTGCGCCTGCGCTGGATGCGATCTCGATCAGTCTGCGCGATATTGTTGCCGCACTAGCCGGGGCCTTGCTGTTTCTGGTTCTGCTGCACTTCGCGCGGGGCTGGTATCGCAAACGTTGAAAAAGATGTGTTAATCGAATGGAGTACAAAATACACTGATGCGTGACGTAATACACCGAAGGATGCGTATAGTACATTATAAATCACACATTCTGGCGATTTGTGTTTTCGCTGCTCTGACCGTGGCGTGCACCGCAGATGTCAGCAGCGAGACACAAGCGGTGCCGAACGAGCCGGTAGTGACAGAACCTGTTACTGAAGATGGCAAGCTGCGGACTGTACCCTTCCTTACCGTCAGAAATAAAACCGGTACAGACAAAGCCGCCGAATACTTCGGTGGCGAACGCAGTAGTCTGCAGGCGGGTATTTGTGAGCTCTTGCGTACGCAATACGATTCACTGAAAACCATCAAAGAGAATGTGCCGTTCTACATACCGGACGAAATCGTCAAGCTGGATGCGGTCGTCGAGTTGTCCGTCGAAGACTTCTGGCGTCGTTTTGAACGTACGTCCAACAGTCAGGCGCCGGTAATGTACATGCACGGTTTTTATATCAGTTTCGACAGAGGCTGCAGACGGGCGGTACTGCTGAAGGAATCACTGGATCTGTCGGGCCGCTTCGTCCATTTTAGCTGGCCATCGGACGGTTCGATATTGAATTACACCCAGGATGAAGCCGATTTGTACTGGAGCGTGGGTCCACTACGGGAACTGCTGGCCGACATGATCCAACGCTTTGGCGTGGGTAATGCTAATGTCATTGCGCACAGCCTGGGCACGCGTGGTGTCATGCTAGCCTTGGTACTGATGGCGCAGGGGCAGCAGGATAACGAACCATTGCTGAACCATGTCGTGCTGATCGCACCCGATATCGATGTCGGTATCTTCAAGCAGTATGTGCCGATGATCCGCCCATTGGCGCGCACGATGACCGTGTATGTATCGTCGAACGACAGTCCACTAGCGCTGTCGAGACAGGTGCACGGTCATCCGCGTCTCGGCGAGGCCGGCGAACACCTTGAAGGTCTGACAGACATCGAGATCATCGATCTCTCCGACATGCCGATTACTGTGCCTTCCGGCCATCTCTATCATCTGTACGATAACCAGGTCATCAATGATCTGTCTCAACTGATCAATGAAAACAAGCCGGCAGCGCAACGCAGGGATCTGAAAAAGATTAGTCAAAACTATTGGCGATTGCAGCAGATTGATTCAGATAAATAGGTGTGGATGCACTGTTGTTGAAGCATGAGTCAAGTGCTGCCACTTGATATATACAAACGTTCAACCGGCGTATCTCATACAATCCAATTGGTCGCTGGTACATACAAGTTAGTCGATCTAACCCGCATTTGTCACCAGGATCACGGGAGCAAGCTTACGAACACGAAGACTAGCCTGAAACGTGATAGGCATGCTTGAAAAACACCCTGTATTCTTGATCACCGGGAAATTCTCTAAGGGACCACTGTCTTATCAGTATCATACGCCGCCTGGTGAGAAATGCGGGCTAAGG
>JABDQW010000241.1 GCA_013042055.1 Gammaproteobacteria bacterium
TCACCGTGGTGTTCTTGCCGCTGAGTCTGCTGGTTGGCGTATACGGCATGAACTTCGAAAACATGCCGGAGCTGAAATCGCAACACGGTTATTTCATCCTGGTGTCTGTGATGGTCGGAATTGCCAGTGGTTTGGCGTTGATATTCCGAAAAATGAAGTGGCTATAGCGCATCAGAGAACTGCTGCATAAGACTGCTTGCAGTAGGGTCAGCAAAAAGTGTGGTTTCATTTTTTCTTATTAATGAGTCCTCATCTGACTTCGTTTTTCTGCTGGCACGCCTGCATGAGCATGATGCTACGCTATGTCCGTCTATTCTAATCTGGATCTTGGCGTTCAACTCTCCGTGTCTCTCCGGACTGTACTGGTTGGCCGATGTCCGTCTTTCTGTCACGCACTTTTCTGGCAGGTTCGCGCAACCAGCGAAAAGCCGGCGCGTCGCTCAGTTTAGGGCCACGGTAAAGTCCGATCATGATGATTGCCGCCAGTGTTGCGGCATGTACTTCAGGATAAGCGACCAGAAAGGTGCCCCAATGAGACTGCAGCAGTATATACAGAGAAACTATGGCTGCAATCACGGTCCAGAAAAGGCGCACTATTGTCGAGTGCACGCCTCTTTCGTCGTACACCGTATATATGCGGTCAATTAGCATCGTCAGGATTACCAGCGGTAATAATGTCACCGTGCTGTCGATAGCGGGATCGTAATAGCTGATGCCCGAAACCACCAGTGACATGCTCATCGTGACCATGATGAACACGATGGCGAGGCGTGGGGTGCGTTGCAGGTTCAGTCCGGGCATCGCGGAGCGAATCGTAACACCGATGATTGTGACCAGCAGTAGCACAATAACGGCAGTAGGCCAGTCGACGTGGGTGACGGCCAGCGCCAGCAATGTTGGTGTGAAGGTGCCGTAGGTGGTTATACCAGCAAACTGACGCAACAGTTCGCTGGCCAGCACGCCGAGCGGCAGAAGCAGTAGAATCGATAGCATTTCACGGCTGGGCAGTGTCAGCCTGGTCAGGTCCAGAATGTCGGTGAGTTTTCGTGTGTCACTCGACAACAGGCCATCGTAGGTTGGCAATGCTTTTACCATTGACACGGAACTGGATATGGCTGCGTTCTCGGTTCTAATCTGCTTGTCATCGCCTTTTCGCATCGGTATGTAGAATATCGGTAATTCGTTCAGGTAACCATGAACCGGGTCGAGCGACCGCCACTTGTCACCTATGTAGACTTCGGCCCACAAGCGTGCTTCCTGTACGGGTGTTTGCAGATCCACACCGGAGACCAAACGTGCAGGCAGATGGGCGGTCCTCAGTAACGCAAGCAGGGCGCGTAACGAACCGAGCGCGGTCGCGCGCCGGCTTTTCAATGCCGATTCAGAATCACTGCGTGCTTCGGGGTCAATGCGTATATTGTTGCTGACATGGTTGAATAACAGCTCGATCAGGCGCTCGGGTTCAGGATTATCCTGGGTGTAAAGATCGACAATGGCCCGAGTCGTTTCGGTGTTGACCTCGATGCCGTCGGCAGAGGCTAGCCAGGCTGCGCGATTCTGTTCTGAGAGCTTTGGTTTGTCCGGCTCCGACAGCGGCAGGTGCGATACGTAGACATTGAATGTAAACTTAATCGTGTATTGCCCAGGCTTTGCTGCTGAAAGAACGATATCGCGGCGCTTCTTATCCGTTTTTATCCTGCGCAAGCGTAGGCCCGGGTGGGACAGGGACTGCGAATATAGACGCGCATGACTTGTATCCCATGGTGGTGATATGGACACTGTAGCGTCCTTTTCCGTCACGTCGATGACATGCCAGGCGTTTATCGACCAGGCACTATCGCCCGTTGGTAGTGCGTCTTCGCTTCGCATCATTGTGCGTAGTGTCGTTGCGGCAAACGCGATCAGAATCAATAAAGCAATCGACAAGTATAATAGTCTGGTATTGGCAGTCGCCTGGGTGGTCATCTGTTTCATCGCCTGATCACCCGGATTTTTATATTCATAAAAACCTCTCTTCTCCGGCTGTTCAGAGTACCGCTATTCAGGTGAACAGCATACCACGCTGTCCGCGTTCTAGTGATAAGGAACGCGGCCTTGGTTACGTCTTCGCCTTCACAATACCAATCCTGATGTTCATTTACGACCGCCTTTGACAAAGGCACACTTGGCTGGCTCTTATGATACTGGCAATTACCGGTGAAAATCGATGTGACTTTAGGGAGGTATCCAAAGTCTCTATATAGAGCGCGCGGGCAGAAAGTTAAAAAAAGCGCGACGACTACCGCTCTCGATCAGATGCACGCTTGATCGAATAGCATGAACTTACTGAAACAGGAGACTAATGATGAAACTGGCACCCTCGCTGTTTGGCTTATTGCTGGTTATTGTTCTCATCCATGCCGGCGGCTGTGCGTCTTCCCAGCCCAAGCTGACCCAGGAGCAGATTCTGGAGGAGTACCCGAAGGTCGCCGAACTCGACACGGCGATGAATAAAGCCCGTACGAATGGTGCCGATTTGCGGGCACCGGAAAGTTACAGCAACGCGCGCGAGGCGCTCGAGCTGGCCATGGACGCGGCGCGTGACGATAAAAAAGAAGCTGCAAACAAGGCGGCGACAGAAGGCCTGAAAGTCGTCGACAAAGTTTTCCGTAACACTGCGACCAGCAACAAAATTCTGTTCGAGGTGCTGAGAACCCGCGAACGCGTAATCGATGCCGGCGTAAACAACCTGCAGGGTGAAAAACTGGCGGAACTGGATGAAAAACTCAAAGAGACGGCCATTTTGATCGAGAATGACAAGCTCGGAAAAGCCAAGCAACGTCGCCCGAAGCTGATTCAAGGCTATACCGCGCTGGAACTGGCCACACTTAAGAAGGGCACTGCAGACATGGCCAAATCGGCCATCGCCAAGGCAGAGTGAGCGGAATCTGGCGCGTAACCAGCTCAAGGATGTCGAGTAACGTTATGGCCAGCAGCTTGCGATGACCGAAAACGAACAACAGAGGGAGCAGGCGGATCGGCAAAAGTTCGAAAAAGTGCAGGTCATATTTAATGCGGCTGAAGCTAACGTCTACCGCCAACGGCAAAATGTGTTGATTTCTGCACACGGATTTCAGTTCCCGTCCGGGCAGAGTGAAATACAGACGGATAATTTTCCGCTGATGAACAAGATCAATCACGCGATCAAGTTTCCCGATTCGCGTATTGAGGTGGCCGGTCACACCGACGCAGCAGGTGCGGAAAATATCAACCTCAAGCTGTCTGAGGCACGTGCCGCGAAAGTCAGTAAGTTCTTGGCAGAAGTGGGCGAAATTGCGCCCAAGCGGATCATGACGCGCGGTTATGGGGAGACTCGACCGGTGGCCAGCAACGAAACGCGCGAAGGCCGTGCCGAGAACCGGCGCGTGGAAATCATGATCATCAACGAATGATCGTCACTGGTTTTGGCTCACAGTTGCTATGTCATTAATTTAACGAGGAAGCCCGGAGAACCATCTTCAGGATTACAGGGAATGTTGATTACCGAGGAGCCAGGGTCGGTGATGAATGCGAGGGAGCGCATTCGCACCGGCCTTTTTTATCATTCCTGTATCAGCAGGCCACGCTAGCCCGCATTTCTCACCAGGATCACGGGAGCAGGCGCAGGATTCGTGTCCGTAAGCGCCGCTCTGGAGCGAAAAGCGTAGCCATAGTTACGGTTTGAGTGAAGAGCAAGCTTACGGACACGAAGACTAGCCTGAACCGTGATAGGCATGTTCGGCAAACACACTGTATTTCGACCATCCGGATTTTTGTCAAAGAGACCGATGCCTTATCAGAATGCTACGCCGCCTGGTGAGAAATGCGGGCTGGGTAACAATTCCGGTTTAAAGCCTTTCTGCTCTCTAGGCATTAGTACCTGACCGGAAATTATCATGACACAATCAGGATCCAATATTGAAAAACGGACCGAAGCCAGATGACATTTGAAATCGCCAACATCACTGCCTCGACTCCTCTGCTCGTCGCCTGGGGCATACTGGTAGGGCTGGTTTTCTCCAGCGTTGGTGCTGCTGGCGGTATCCTTGCGTCGGTGGGGTTGATTAGCGTGTTCGGCCTCCAGGATCCAAACCAGGTCAAACCCATGGCACAGGCGCTGACACTGATCACACCGCTGGTCGCTGTACCGCTGTATATGCGTTAGTGCCGGGTTGTCTATGCCCTCGCCGGGCTGATCGGCGTCGGGGGTGTCGTCGGCGCCCTGATCGGCAGCAGCCTGTCTTCAGTATGGCTGACGGACATGCGTTTGTTCAAGCCGGTGTTTGCCTTGCTGGTGTTCTTTATCGCCGCCCAGATCGCGTGGCGACTGCTGCGCAAGTCGACTGCCGACGACGAAGTGTCGAACACGCTGCGTGCTGCAGATACGTTCATGCGGTACGTGAAGAGCGGCGGTGAAGCCTGCGATATCGGTGTCACCCATCAGCACCTGTCTTGGTCGCGCGTGGTCATTGAATTCGGCAAAGAGGTGTTTGTCTTTCACCCGATGCTGCCATTCTTCACCGGTATGGGCATCGCTTTATTGTCATCCGCACTCGGTGTCGGTGGTGGCTTCTTGCTGGTGCCCTTTATGAGTGTCGTACTGCGCTTGCCGATGTACGTGATCGCGGGCACATCGGCTCTGGCCATAACGTTGCACTCGATCACATCGATCGCCAACTATATTCGCCTCGGCGTTCAACTGGACTATGCCCTGCTGGGCCTGCTGATCGTCGGTGTCGTCATTGGCTCGGTCATCGGGCCGATGCTCAGTCGTCATATTTCCGAACGAGGCCTGCGTGCCGTTTTCAGCGCCGTGCAGTTTCTAATCGGCCCACGTTATATTGGTCTGTTGTGAGCAATCACGGTAATAACGGCAGTATTATCGATGGGCGTAATACGGCCGAGGCAGCAATAGAGGAGTTGAACAGTCATCCGATGAGCACGACACTAGCTCCTTATTTTGATCATCGATATCCCGCGGATATCATCGAACATAGGCGCAGCTGTAACCCCGTATTGCATTGAGCCCGATTCAGGCTAGTTTTCGCGTCCGTAAGCTTGCTCTTCACTCAAACCGTAGCTATCGCTACGATTTTCGCTCCAGAGCGGCGCTTACGAATACGAATCCGGCGCCTGCTCCCGTGATCCTGGTGAGAAATGCGGGCTAGTCAGCTGGGTTCAGAAGTTGAAACCCAAGCCGAACACATACTGCCAGGCACCCTTGTCGAAGTTATCTTCGGCGCTGTCGGAGCTATCGAAAAAGAACTGATATTCACCACGAGCGAGAATGAAGGTGTCCTCCAAGACGTAATACTTCAAGCCCAGTTCCAAACCGGCTACGCCGGTATTGTTGACGCCGTCGCCGTAGACTAAACCCAGGCTTGAGCCGACGAATGGACGAGCTGCACCCTCTAAAAAGTGATAATCCAGATAACCGCGGGTGCTACCGTTCCAGAAGTCATCGGACAGGCCTTCGCCTTCGACATCGGCATAGTTGACGCTCTGGCGAAGACCCCAGACAAACTTCTCGGTGCGAAACCAACCGATGTCTGCAGAGAGGCCAAAGCTGCTGTTGTTGAAATCCTTGTCACTGCTTCCAGTGCCTGAAAGGGTAAACTCCCGGTCACCTGCTTCCGGCCCCACAGTCTGTGCAAACGCCAGTGCCGGCAGGGTTGCAAGTGTGGCGGCGATGAGAATAAAATTTTTCATTTCGAAACACCTCATTGAGTTATGTTGATGGATCAACACTCTATATAAATAGACTTGGACCCAACAAAAATAGTCACACTGGCAGCCGACGTTACCTGATAAAAACGAAACTTGAGCAAAACTCAACAAAACCGGTTTCACTGTTCGTAGCGGCCAACTTGGCAATTCCTGCGGCTCCTGCCCGGTTTGGTGGTCAGCCCTATATATACCCAAGTGGTAACCTGTCGCCATTGATTAGCGACAACGCGGTGATAGATATTATCTGTGCGATTCCCAGCTTCTGGTCCGAAGACATCTTTCCATTGATGATTATTGAGCACTACATGGACTCTCGAGTGTTAGCGTAAATTCGCATCTGCGGCAAGGTGAGGTATGAACCGAGTCGGTGGCGTTTGTGGATATCGCGCGTTTGGCAAATATGCACCTAACGCTCGACAAAGGGATCGAGATCTATGAAAATCCGACGCAGACGTCGACACAGTTTGGTAACGACGCTGTTTGTTCAGCTGCTGTCATTCATGCTGTATCAATACCTCCAGGCACACACGTATTTGTAAAAAGCGATGACCTTCAAGCGATTTCTTCTGCTTTCTATGCTAACCATGATGGGTTGTTGTTTTATTGCATGCACAGCCGAGCTGCCCGCAAACGAGGACTTGCTCGACAGTATAAAAAAGCGCAAACAACTGATCGTTTTGACGACGAACCAGCCGACTACCTACTATATCGATCGTGAGGACAAACCGGCGGGCCCGGAGTTCGACATGACCCAGTCGTTTGCACGTGCGCTGGGTGTTGAAGTCCGCTACGTTGAATTCGACTCGACAGAGGCTGTGATAACGGCGCTGCGCAACGGGGAGGGAGATATTGCGGCGGCCGGTCTGACAGTAACCGCTGCAAGGCGACAGGAGTTCGATTTCGGAGCGGCGTACATGGATGTGAAAGAACTACTGGTATGCCGGCGTGACACCGCACCAGCAGAACATTTTTGCCGGTGCAAAATACCATGCCAAGTTGAAAAACATGTTCGATGAAAGCGTGACCGAACCGGATCGGACCTGGCTGGCGCTGGCCGCCTACAATGTTGGCAGGGGACACTTCCGCGACGCACAGGGCCTGGCGGTCAAGCTCGGTAAAAATCCGAACCTGTGGCTGGATATGAAGGGAGTCCTGCCGCTGCTCAGCGTCAAGGACTATTACAAGGATCTGACTTACGGTTATGCCCGCGGCAACGAGCCGGTGCAGTATGTTAAGCGTATCCGCGATTACGATGACATACTGGAGCGCCATTTCAAGGAGCAGAAGTCACCTGCCAAAGCAGCAACAGTAGCCAGCCGAAATTACCGCCGCTATAGCGGGTTGTGAACATGCGCGGCATGATTACTCCCATATCAAGCCGATCTCAAAAAGAAAGTCGGCCCTGTTTTATCGATACACCCCGGTCCCGCAAGCAGTCTGTGCAAGGCTTCGTGGACAAGGCCGTTGGTTTGGCATGCTGCCGGATGCGAGCCAGTCACAGCGTACAATCGGAGTGATCGAAATCAGTGCCAGTTAATTGTTATTCTGTTTGTACGTTTACAGTAAAGACTGTGGACACGAGCGAAAAGTCACAATGACTGTAAAAAAACGCCTGGCCAGTGCCAGAGATGGCGACGACAACAGCGGTTGCCGTCGACAACACCATCAAAACAGACATTACCGCGGTAAATATGATCGGCTGATGTCATCGCTACCCAACTCGCGCGGTTGTGGACACCACCGAATGACGGTGCAGGACGGACAGGCATTGCCTTGGTCAGGCTTTGCATGACAGGTGCTATTAAGTGCCAGACTAGAACATAACGGTTGCTCTCAGGCTGTAGACGAATCCTTTGGCTTCTGGACTTTGCAGGAATACATCGCGCATGTATTGTACATCGCCAGTCAGTGCCAGATAGGGATTAACCACCAATCGATAGTAGGCCTCGAGGATTCGTGTTTTTGTGATCCTGCCATCTCCACCATCCAGGTAGGCGAGGCCCATACCGATGTTGTCCAGACCACGATCCCACATGCGGCCTTTGATGTCGATACCGCCACTGTACAATGCACGGTAGTTGATGGGCTCATCATCCAGTCGCCATCCAAGGCGGGTAAAGGCGCCGAAGTTCTCGCCGAACTGCTGGTCGAAGGAAAGAATCATGATGTCGTTTTTCTGCCGCCTTCCGGCGGTTAGATCGATCAGGTTCCGGTCGCCATTCAGCAAGACGCGGTAGTTCCCGGTGCCGAGACTCGTTTCCAGGCGGTAGCCAGCCTCTATGCCGTAAAAGGTGTAGGAGTCGGAACCCACGCTTTGGTGGACATCCATCAGCACGCCTGAAAAAGTCCACCGATCGATTTGCCAGACGGCTGCAACACCCAGGTCATACGAAGGCAACAGGGTGTTCGGTGCGTTGGAGAGCGCCGGATTCATGAACTGCACATACTCATCGTTGGCGTAGGCGTTGTGATCGAGGTATAGCGAAGCGTCGATAATACCCAGTGTTACACCCAGCATGTTCCTGTCGTCGATCGGGAATACATGTTCGTACCAGATTTCAAGCAGGTGATCACGGCCGCTGCCATTGATATTCTCGACATCGGCTTCCAGGTCCGCGCCCCACGGGGGGATGACAAACGGTGTAAGGTCATTCAAGCCATCGCCGGCAGCAAAGCCCAGCTTCAGAAATAGCCTGTCATGCCGGGTAGCCTGATAGGTGAGTTCAGGCTGCAGAGGTACGGCCGCTTCACAGGTATCATCCCCTTCGGTATTCTCGATCAGTCTCTGGCATTGAACTGCACCCGAAAGAACGCCATTAAACGATATCTTGTCCGTCAATACGTATGCGTTGAGCATTGACGGCGTCAGCAATATGGCACTTGTCAAAATAAGACGGATTGATCCTATCACCAACTGTATCCTTTATTTAAATGCGGCATCTACCGTAATCAAACTGCTGCTTCATCTGTCCAGTTGACCGGTATGTCTGCCCGCGTGTTTAGCTTGCCTGTAAGTTTCATCGAATACCTCTTGTTAAATCACGTTGTTAAGCTTGATTCATTGTACAGCCGTTTGAACGCATCTTGGGCACGATACAGGCGCATCTTCGCCGCGCTCAAACCGATGCCAAGATTGTGTGCGATTTCTTCCAGAGACAGTTCGGTGTAGAAACGCATCTCTAGTACCTTTTTAGCCGTTGTCGGTAGCTCGTTCAATACCTTACTCACCTGAGCACAGTCCTCGAATTCCTCCCGGTACCGATGGTTGAGCTCGTGTATCTCGATCAGCGCGCTCATGTGCTCGCTGAGCTGGTAGCGCATGCGTCTGCCGGCGATGGTGCCGCACTGGTTATCGGCGATTGCGTATAGCCATGTCCTCAAGCTGGACTTGCCTTCAAACTGCTCGATGGCGCGGAAAGCCCTATATAGGGTTTCTTGTACGGCATCCTCCGCGTCCTCGGAATTACCTAAACGGTACTTGCAGCGACGAAATAGTTCGCGCTCGTATCGCTTGAACAATGCCGTGCAAGCGATTGTATCAACTCGCTGCTGAACGGCTCCACACCGATCGGCTGTTTCGTCACTATCATGCTGAAAATTAACATTATATCTTGCATTGCTCGTGTGCATGTCTATTTACTCCCATCGGGCTGGGAGTAAATATAATGATGAGCAATCAATAAATAAAACTAAAAATATTTGTCAAATATTAAAATAAAATTTATTATACTAAGCTATGGATCTTGAACTCTTACGTACATTTCTGGAGGTCAATCGCATGCGTCACTTCGGTCGTGCGGCCGAAGCCTTGCACCTGACCCAGGCTGCTGTCAGCGCCCGGATAAAACATCTGGAAGGCATATTGGGTACCGCTGTGTTCGATCGCGCGGGCCGGGAAATCCGCCTGACACCCGAGGGTAATCGCTTAAAGCGACACGCCGAGTTGTTGCTGGCGGAATGGCGTAAGGCACGGCAGGAGGTCACCGCCGGTGGTGCTAAAAACCAACTCTCTATCAGTGGTAGTCCGCGGTTATGGGATGTCATTCTTCAGGACTGGTTGATCGAGCTGCGAAAACAAAGCCCCGATCTCGCGCTGATCACGCATTCCCTGTCTCCCGATGCGCAATTGCGAAGTTTGCTGGACGGTGTTATCGATCTCGCTATCATGCTTGACCCCCCTCAGCTGGAGAATCTCGATGCCAAAGAGGTTGCGATTTTGCGACTGGTGCTCGTATCGGATCGTGCCGGTGTCAGTATTGACGAAGCAATCAATGAGACTTTCTTGATGGTGGACTGGGGCCTTGCGCATGCACTGGAGTTGCAACGCACCTATCCGGATATGCCTGAGCCCTGGACCAGGTTGGCCAATCCGCGTATGGCGATACGCTATCTGCGTGAAATCGGCGGTTCTGCCTATCTGCCACTGCACAGTGTTATTTCAGCTGTCAGACGAAACCGGTTGTTTCGCGTCCAGGGAGCGGACATGTTCTTACGCAGCGTCTTTGCTGTATATCCGGTTAGGAGTGACAAAGCTGATCTCATACAGGATTCGCTAAAACCGTTTTCTGGTATCGCAGGCCGACGACGGCGACGGAGAAGCAGTGGCGTGGAATCACAACAAAAAGAGGCTGGCAAGGCCGAGGAAGCTTAGAAATCCGATGATATCGGTTACCGTAGTTAGAATGACGGCACCCGATAGAGCAGGATCGATGCCCAGTTTGACCAGCATTATCGGAATTGCGACGCCCGACAACGCCGCGGCAACCAGATTCATCACCATCGCCACGCCAATGATGCTGGCGATACCTTGATCCCAGAACCATAAAAAGGAGACCATGGATACGATCAATGCCCAGACCAGTCCATTTAATGCGCCGACATATAACTCTTTTGACGCAAGCCATCGGATGTTACCGTGATGGATCTGATCGAGGGCCAGTCCGCGGATGGTTAGTGTGAGTGTCTGGCTGCCAGCGATACCACCCATGCTGGCGACAATCGGCATCAAAACAGCCAGGGCTACGATCTTATCGAGAACTTCTTCGAACAGTCCGATGACCCAAGCCGCCATGAACACGGTAATCATATTGATACCTAGCCAGACACCTCGTCTCTTTGCGCTGGGTAGGACCGGCGCAAACAGGTCTTCTTCCTGATCGAGGCCGGCGCTGTTCATGACGACGCGGTCGGCTTCGTCCCGTATCACATCGACGATGTCATCAATGGTGATGCGCCCCATCAAATGTTCATTATCGTCGATGACCGCCACAGATATCAGGTCGCGCCGCTCAAACAGCCGCGCCAGATCGGCCGCAGGCAGTTTGGTTGTCACGACTTCCGCGTTTGTTTGCATAGTATCCAGGACCCAATCCTCAGGATCACCGGTGACCAGGTCGGCCATTTCAAGCTTGCCAAGATATCGGCTGTCATCGGTAATGACCATCAGCGCGTCGGTGTGCCTGGGCAGGGTTGGATGCCGGCGCAACCAGCGTAATACAACACCCAACGAGACGTTTTCGCGTACACTAATGACGTCAGTGCTCATCAGGCGGCCGGCCGTGTCTTCTTCGTAGTTCTGTACCGTCTCCAGTCGACGCCGGTGATCCTTGTCCAGCGCATCCATGATCGTATCCGTGATATCGTCCGGCATGGACTCCATGACTTCCACCAGATCTTCGACCGCCATGTCTTCGGCTGCTGCGACGATGTCCTTTGACGCCATCTGGTCGAGTATGCTATTACGCGCCTCATCGTGAAGGAATGTGAGCGTTTCGCCCTCGAACTCGGCCGGCAGCAGCGACCAGAAATCCTTTCTGATCGCAGGGGGCAGCGCCTCGAGCAGATTTGCGATTTCGGCTGGATGCATCTCCACCATCGCATCGTGAATTGCCTCGTGACGACCCGCTTCATAGTCCGCCAGGGCGAGATCGACGATGGATTCGTTGTGCAGTTCGTTTCCGGATTCCATGACCTGTGTTCGCTGCTATCTTGTCTTCATCAGTCTTTGTTATCGTCAGAGTCATCCGCAGCTATTGCATTGCCGGGGATTCTCTCAATCGCAACGCGGCCAACCCGCCGGTCCGAGTGCGACAGAACCTTCAGTTTATAAGCGCCTTGGACGATTTCATCGCCAATAACGGGCATGCGCTGAAGTCGGTTCATGAACAGGCCTGATAGTGTATTCGCATCCAGATCATCCGCTACCTCGAAATCAATCGCCTTTTCGAGGTCGTTGAGCGTTACCAGCCCGTCTACCTCCCAGTGGTTGTCCGCTATTGACTCGATGTCATAGGCCGCCTGTTCATCATCGGTTTCATCGTGGATCTCACCGACGATTTCCTCGAGCAGGTCTTCGAGGCTGACGATGCCGGCGAAGGTACCGTATTCGTCCACAACAATTGCAAGATGAGCCCGGCGTGTGCGCATCAATTCGAACAGCTCTGACACTTTCTGGGTCTCGGGCACGACCAATGGTTCGCGAACATAGCGCTGCAGGTCCTGCCACGGTTCGTGTTCCCCGCTGATCAATGCGGTATAGATATCCTTGGTGAGCAGAATACCGACGATGCGGTCGTCATTGCCGCCATCGATGACCGGAAAACGCGAATGCGCTTCGTCCTTGATCCGCTGCAGGTTGGCATCGCCGGTTGCTGCAATATCCAGCACATCGGTATCGTTGCGGGAGATCATCACGCGGCCGACGTAGCGCTGATCGAATTCGAACAGATTATGCAGCATGGCCGCCTTGTCGTGTTCGATTTCACCGTGTTCCTTGGAGGTCGCCACCAGTCCCTTAAGCTCGTCGCCACTGAGGACATCCGCGTGCGTGGCCTCTTCGACATTCAAGCTTCTCAGGATCATGCTGGAGGCCTTGTTCAGCAGCCAGTTCAGCGGAAACACTGCCATATACGAAAAGTGCAGGGGATAGGCAACCCAGAGCGAAACCGGCTCTGCTTTGCGAATTGCCAGGGTTTTGGGCACCTGCTCGCCGACGACGATGTGCAGTGATGAGAAGATCAGAAAACCGGTTAGAAAGGCCGTCGTATGCAATATGCTGTCCGGCATGCCGAGGGTGTGGAATAAGGGTTCGAGCAACGCAGCCACCGCCGGTTCGCCGACCCAGCCCAGTCCCAGCGATGCCATGGTAATGCCCAGCTGGCAGGCAGCAAGGTAGGCCTCCAGGTTAGCCTGGATGTGCATAGTCAGCCGAGCCGATGCACTGCCTTCTGCAGCAAGGACCTCGATGCGAAAGCCGCGTGCCTTGACCAGCGCGAACTCGGCGGCTACGAAAAATCCGTTTGCCGCTAACAGAATGACGATCGCGAACAGGTTGACAGTGATCTCCATGGTGCCCTCGTTATGACTGGGTATCGACCTTATAGACTCGTGCTTAGGGGTTTTAGTCACAAAGTAAGGTCGGTCATTGTTTCAGGCGAATTGTTTACAGAATTGTGACTTGGGCGCTGATCGTTAAGTCTAATGTGCGATGAGCGATCGTAACCGCCGTGCTTTTGTCATGGTGGCGCGTTATATTGGTGTGCTGATAGAGCTTGGATATGAAATATCTTGATCGACCATTGATTGGCTGGAGAGAGTGGGTGTGCTTGCCCGGGCTTGGCATTGCTCGCCTGAAGGCAAAGATTGACACGGGGGCGAGGACGTCCTGCCTACACGCCTTCAAGCTGCAGCAATATCACGTCGATGGCCAGTTAATGGTCAGTTTTGCTATACATCCTCTGCAGGGTATCCTGAAAGAAGAAATATACAGCGAGGCCCCGGTATACGATGAACGTCTAGTTACCGATTCGGGCGGGCATGCCGAGGATCGCTTTGTCATTATGACGGACATCATCATCGGTGATCAGCAATGGCCAATCGAGATGACCCTGACCAACCGTGATACGATGAAGTTCAGGATGCTGCTGGGCAGAACCGGCTTGAAGGAGCGTTTCTTTGTGGTGCCCGATGCATCGTATTTAACGGGGAATAGGCCCCCAAAGCGTAAGCATAAGTCGAACGAGGAAGGACTATGAATATTGCAATCTTATCCAGAAACAGAAATTTGTACTCCACCAGGCGCCTGGTGGAGGCGGCTCAACAGAAAGGTCACGAAGTGCAAGTCATCGATGTGTTGCGGTGTTACATGAACATCACCTCGATGCGCCCGTCGATCCATTATCGGGGGCAAGAGCTCAACGGGTTTGATGCGGTGATTCCCCGCATCGGCTCATCGGTAACATTTTACGGTACGGCTGTAGTACGCCAGTTCGAAATGATGGGCGTCTATCCATTGAACGAGTCGGTCGCGATCACCCGCTCCAGAGACAAGTTGCGTTCGATGCAGTTGCTGGCCAGAAAAGGCATAGGTCTGCCGGTAACCGGTTATGCGCACAATCCGGACGATATCGACGATTTAATCAAGGAGGTTGGGGGCGCCCCTTTAGTGATCAAGCTGCTCGAAGGCACCCAGGGTATCGGTGTTGTGCTGGCAGAAACCACTAAGGCGGCCGAAAGCGTAATCCAGGCTTTTATGGGACTCAAGGCCAACATCATGGTGCAGGAGTTCATCAAGGAATCAGGCGGGGCCGATATGCGATGTCTTGTCATCGGTGAGAAGGTGGTTGCAGCGATGAAACGCCAGGGGCCGGAGGGTGAGTTCCGTTCCAACCTGCATCGGGGCGGGACGGCCAGCCTGATCCGGCTGACACCGGAAGAGCGCTCAACCGCTGTCAGGGCCGCCAAAATCATGGGACTGAATGTCTGTGGTGTTGATATCCTTCGATCCAACCACGGGCCTGTGGTCATGGAGGTGAATTCATCGCCAGGACTCGAAGGCATCGAAAAAGCAACTGAAAAGGACATAGCCGGCATGATTATTGACTTTACGGCAAGACGAGCGACGGAAACATCCGGCAGAAGTACCCGAACCACGACACGCGGTAAAGGGTGATTTCGACAACCAGCTAATACTAGGAGTTGAAGCAGGCGGTCGTTGCTGTGTGTGCCAACGCATGTAAACAGGTAAGCCGGGCCGGATCTTTATAATCACTGATCACGGCCCTTCACCAGCCGAGCCCAGTCCGTGCTGTGAACCTAAATCGTCAGGAACGGCGGTCCGCTTGAAGCTGATTTCGGCTGCTAGGCAGAAATGCGCTAAAGTGATGGCTGCCTGATTGCAATCATTTGCCGGTAGATGCGCACGTGACAAAATCGACTACCCTAGA
>JABDQW010000248.1 GCA_013042055.1 Gammaproteobacteria bacterium
CGACTTGCAGCTAATGGCCATAGTCCTTAGCAAAAGTTGCAACGCCGCCATGGCGCTTGAGGGGCGGCGATAAACTGTGTAGCGACTCACCGGTTGGGTGAGCGTCACCTACTGCACAACTCTCGAAAAATCATAGAGTTATGTAGCGGCAATAGCGGTCAACTGCGGAATCTAGGTTAAACCTAGATTCCGCAGTTGAACACAGAATCAGCGCTGTTCCTCAAGCGTCAGGGCAAGGCGCGACTTGCAGCTAATGGCCATGTCCTTAGCAAAAGTTGCAACGCCGCCATGGCGCTTGAGGGGCGGCGATAAACTGGGTAGCGACTCACCAGTTAGGTGAGTGTCACCTACTGCACAACTCTTTGAAAAATCATAGAGCTATGTAGCGGTGAGCGGTCAACTGCGGAATCTAGGTTTAACTTAACCCACGGTTCCCAGCAGATGGATGTTGCCAACATCAGGTCAAGCCTGATTCAAGGTGTTCTTATTTATCCTTTATCCAGTTATTGAAGGTTTCGATATCCATTGGAGGAGCGATATAGTACCCTTGTATTACATCACAACCTAATGCAGTGACCAGATCCCAGTCGTTCGATGTTTCCACACCCTCGGCAACAGTCGCCATATTCAGTTGTTTGGCAAGAAAAATACTGCTTTCAAGAATGGCGCGAGCGGTATCATCCTTGCACGCACCGTTGACAAAGGCCCGATCGATTTTCAGTTCTTCAAAAGGCATTTCCTTGAGGTGCTCCATAGAGGCATAGCCGGTACCAAAATCGTCAATTGATAATGTTGGACCTTTTAGTCTAAGGCGGGTGAGTATATCCAGGCACGTGCCCAGATCTTTTACCAATTGACTCTCGGTTATCTCGATGACCAGCTTTTTTATATCCATGCCGGCATTATTTACGATGTCATGTAGCCTATCCGGAAAATCGAGGTGACGCAGGTTGTTCATGGATATATTGATAGCCACATTGATATCAATACCCTGCCGGTGCCAATCAGCTCCTTGTACGGTTGCCTGAGTGATTATTCTGTCAGTGAGTGCATCAATTAAGTCATGGCGCTCGGCCATGTCGATGAAAATATCGGGTGAAATCATCCCTCTTTCAGGGTGTGGCCAGCGTGCTAGCGTTTCTGCGCACTTTACACGGCCTGTTTTGATATCGATCTGGGGTTGGTAGTGTGCAACGATTTCACCTGCACGAATCGCATCATCCAGCTCATCTGCAGTGACATCCGGCATTGACCAGGATGTTTTTTGCTCCGAGACTGCATATTGATTCATTAAGGCAATGATATTATGCACTGGTACAGGTTTTGACAGACTGCCAATAACGTTGAGCCCTCTGACTGAAGCCATGTTTTCAGCCGTCTTGAGCACGCGCTTATCTTCACCACTGACCAGGACAATCCCGCCCCCATAACCGTCATTCGCAAGATGACGTATAACCTCGATTCCATCCATCTCCGGCATTTGTAAATCACATAATATGATATCAATCTGTTTGTGACTCTCCTCAATCTGATCGAGCGCATCTGATCCGCAGTTGGCTGATGAAACACTACCAACACCGGATTTTTGCACAGCCATACAAAGAAAGTCCCTCATCAGCTCCTCATCATCGACAACCAACGCTGACATTCCTGCCAGAGCACTCTCTGACATGAGGTCCTCACTGGATGAATCAAATATGATCTGTGGCTTACATGTGTTCAACTATAATCCGTCCCATCTGCTGTGGCAGGTACGCCGTTCGCTACACTTCTTCTATATCACCGGACACATGAAAATATTAGAACGAGTGACATCCCCCTATATCGGCCCGTATCTCCGAATTCTTTAATACAATTGTTACAGGCAAAGCAACGCTCAACAGACGGATTTTAACGCGCGAATCCGGGTGTACAGTATTATCTTATTGATTTTATTACAGTATTTTGAGAGGCCGGCGCATTGTAAGAAATGCGGGTTACGAGCAAAAAAAATGGCCCTGGTTACAGGGCCATCAAGCAGGAAATATGTGAGCGTTTTCTAATTTATTATCAGATAAATCTGACTTATCAACTCACCGGGATTTTAAGCACCTGACCTGCGTTCAGGCTACTTGTATGCATCGCATTTCGAGCACGCAAATTCTCTACACTTGTCCTATATCTCTTTGCAATACTACCGAGTGTATCGCCAGATCTCACTTTATAATCGCCCGCACTCGCAGATAACCATGTCCCTGGAGGTGCCTGACGTGCAAAATAGTTAGCGACACCCTTGCTGATCGCGTTTGCGACCTTGCGCTGATGTGCAGCACTCTTCAATTTCTTTTCTTCGCGAGGATTGGAGATAAAAGCTGTTTCCAACAAGACCGAGGGTATGTTCGGCGCTTTCAGTACCGCAAACCCTGCTTGTTGCACCTCCTTTTTATGCACCCGATTGATATATTTGATCTGTCTTAAAATTTCGTCGCCGATATCCAGGCTCGAGCGAATCGTACCCGTTAATGACAGGTCGAACAGAACTTCTTTTATCATCTCATCTTCAACAGCCAAATTGACATCACCAAACAAAAGATCAGCTGCGTTCTCTTTCTCTGCCAGTAATTTAGCCGTTTCCGATGTAGCACCATCGACCGACAGCGCGTATATTGAAGAACCTCTGGCACGTGGGTCGGGGAATGAATCCGCGTGCAGTGATATCATCATGTCAGCGTTGTGTTCTCGTGCCTTTTCAATACGCTGACGCAGACGCAAGAAATAGTCTTTTCTTCGGATCAGAACGGCCTTCATCCCTTTTTGCTGGTTAATTGTTTTCTCCAGTCTTTTAGCCATTTGCAGCGTCACTGTCTTTTCTTTGGTGCCTTTTTTACCCAAAGCGCCCGGATCTTTTCCGCCATGGCCTGCATCAATCGCAATGATGACATCACGCAAAGCTTTCTTTTTACCAACTTGCTTTTTCGCGACAACGGCGGACGACGCCTTCTCGTTATGCAGGTCCAGCACCAGGCGGTAACCAGCCTTGCCTGACGGTCCCAGCAGAAAGCTGCGTGGCTTCACTTCATGTTGAAGGTCGAAAACCACCCGTAGATCATTTGAATTTCTAACCCCGCTACGAATACGCCGTATCAGTGAATTGGCGCCTACACGATCAACCATGCCGTGTGTCATGTTCGTATTCTTCAGATCGAGCACGACACGATCAGGTTTGTCCAAGGTGAATATCGAGTGATCAATGGACTTGTTGAGATCGAACACCAGCCGTAAATAGCCTTGATGACTGGATAATCGAATATCCTTCACTTTCGTGGCCGTAGCGGCATGGGTAAGCAATGGCGCAGCTGGCAGCGTTGCCATGCCACCGATCCCAGCGAGCCGTCGCAAAAATTGTCGACGATTTTTTTCCATCGTTGGTTAGAAAGCTATCATCGTTGTTGTTGTTGCCTAGTAGTAATTATAGTTTGATTGTTTTTAACAAATATGCAAGTAATTTTTAAAAATTTTTTTTATATTTTTTATGTAGATAGAACACGAAGCTAGAGTAATTAGTAAGGTTTAACGAAGCGCATGAGCCGGTCACCCTTTACAGAACAGGCGGTTAGCGTCAACGTACGACCGTCGGGATGATGCGCCAGATCACAAACAATATCGGCGTCAGCCAAATGACCGACGGCTTTTTCAGGCCATTCGATTAAGCAGATAGCAGAATCGGTAAAATAGTCACGTGCACCGGTGAACTCGAGTTCCTCTGGATCAGCTAGCCGATACAGATCAAAGTGGTAACAAACCAGCTCGTTACTGAAGCGATAAGGTTCTACCAGCGTATAGGTTGGGCTTTTCACTACCCCCTGGTATCCCAGGCCACGAAGGAAACCGCGCACGAATGTGGTCTTACCCGCTCCCAGAGGACCTTTTAGATAAATCACGAAACCCGCGGTTGCATGATTGGCGAACCGAGCGGCAAACGCTTCGAGCTCGCTTTCGGAACAAAGCAGCTTCTTACCGTTCGTGCTCACTAAATCCTAGCCCGCAGCAGCTTCACGTATGTGTTCGATAACGTCGGTTGCCATTAGCCCACGGTCATCACCGCGTGCTGCGATATCACCAGCCAGAGCATGTACACTCACAGCGTTGATAACCGCTTTACGCACATCGCTCACCATGGCAGCTTGCTGCGCAGCAAGTGCGGAAATCATCCCGGTCAGCACATCGCCCATCCCCGCTGTTGCCATGGCAGGATTGCCCCCGGCTGTTACAAAGGTAGCGTTACCTTGCTGAATGATCGTGCCTGAACCCTTGAGTACAACTTGAGCGTTATATTTCTGCTCCAGTAATTGCGCAGTTAAAAATCGATCCTGCTGTATTTTGCCTGTCGGCATTTGCAGCAAGCGCGATGCTTCGCCGGGATGGGGTGTAATAATACTCTCCTCTGTCAACATGGCTCGCTCTATGTTCGCTAGCAAGTTTAATGCATCCGCATCCACGACCATTGGCAGGACTGAGTTCAGCGCTGTATATAACAGGCGTTGCGCCCAGGCATCCTTACCCAGACCACAGCCTATTGCAAGGTAGTCTGCATTTTCAAGAAGGCCCGGAGCCAGTTCGCCATTGGCACTGCCATGCACCATAGATTCGGGGCAAACAGCGACGACTGCGTTGATATGCTCCTTTCTTGTAACGACCGACACCAGACCGGCACCCGCTCGAAGCGCTGCGCGTGCGGCTAGTGCCACCGAGCCCGGCATACCGTAATTGCCGCCGATAATCACGACATGACCATTCTGACCCTTGTGACTGTCCCTCTGCCTACGCGGTAACAGCCATTGCGCCGGATCACTTAGCAACTCTGCATCGGCAGTGACCGATTCATAAACGGCTGCAGGCACACCCAGCGAATCGAAAATCACCTCGCCACTATACGTTCTGGCATTGCCCGTGAACAATCCTTTTTTCAGTCCGATAAAACTGATGGTCAGTTCAGCTTTGATCGCAGCACCGAATACGACCCCAGTGTTGGCGTTCAGACCTGAAGGAATATCAATCGAGATAACCGGTATGCCCGAACGGTTAACGGCAATGATCAGCCGCTTCCAGTCGCCTTCAACTTCGCGTGTCAATCCCGTGCCGAGGAGCGCATCGATAATGACATCCGCTTGGACTTTGGTGGCACCATCATGGTAAAGCTCAGTTTCGCCACACTCCTGCCAATGCTGCCATGCCTGCCTGGCATCTCCCGCCAGATTGTCCGGAGCGACCAGGCTGACGACACGGACCGTGCACCCGTGATCATGAGCAAGTCGCGCGAATACATAGCCGTCACCGGCGTTATTACCCGCGCCACACACGACCAGAATGGACTGCGCGTCAGGGTATTGCTGTTCAAGGGCATTGTATACGGCCTGCCCCGCTCTTCGCATCAGCGTATAGCCGGGGATACCGTAGTCATTGATCGCGGTTTGATCAAGGCGCGCTACGGCGGCGGCGCTGTAGAGTTTTGATGGAAGTGTTTTCAAGACTAACCCGAAGCAATACTATTATTCTGAATGCTAATAATAGCATTCACAGCGGACATTGAGATCCTGAGGCCTCAAACTCAACTGAGAATTTCGATTCCACCCATATAGGGTTTCAAGCAATCGGGTACTACGACACTGCCATCTCGCTGCTGATAGTTTTCCAGTACTGCAACCAAGGCACGACCAACCGCAAGACCGGAACCATTAATGGTGTAAACCAGTTCGGGTTTGCCGGTTTCTGGATTGCGCCAGCGCGCCTGCATGCGTCTCGCCTGAAAATCGGTGAAACAGCTGCAAGACGAAATCTCGCGATAGGCCTGCTGGCCGGGTAACCAAACCTCCAGGTCGTAGGTTTTAGCCGCTGAAAAACCAATGTCACCGCTGCACAAAACGACAACGCGATACGGCAATTCCAGCTTCTGCAACACCTTTTCAGCATGCGTGGTAAGCTCTTCCAGGGCATCCCAGGCTTGACTGGGCTTGACCAGCTGCACCATTTCGACTTTTTCGAACTGGTGCTGGCGAATCATGCCGCGTGTGTCCTTACCGTGGGTACCGGCCTCGGAACGGAAACAGGGGGTGTGACTGGTGTACTTCAACGGCAAGTCCTCTGCCTTGATAATCTCACCGCGTACAAGATTCGTGACCGGCACTTCAGCTGTTGGAATCAGGTAAAACCCGGCCTCCTGATCCACACAGAAAAGGTCTTCTTCAAACTTGGGTAACTGCCCAGTTCCGCGCAGACTATCACTGTTGACAATATAGGGTACATAGACTTCGGTGTATCCGTGCTCAGCGGTGTGAAGGTCAAGCATAAATTGAGTCAGCGCACGGTGCAGTTTAGCTATCTGCCCCCGTATCACCACATAACGTGAGCCCGTCAGTTTGCTGGCTGCTTCAAAATCAAGTTGATTCAGGTTGGCCCCGATTTCGACATGATCCTTAATCTCGAAGTCAAAACTGCGGGGTTCACCCCAGCGGCGTATTTCGACATTATCTGACTCATCCTTGCCATCCGGCACGGTCTCGTGTGGCAGGTTAGGAATCCCAAGCAAGACATCGTCCAATTTTCGCTGAATCTCGGCCAGTTCCATTTTTGCCTTATCCAGCGACTCGCCCAGGCCGGCTACTTCATCTAACAATGGCTGAATATCTTCCCCGCCGGCTTTTGCCCGGCCAATGGATTTTGATTTTGTATTTCGTTCGCTCTGCAATTGTTCGGTCTGGACCTGGTATTGTTTGCGCTGTTGTTCGAGGGCTTTGATTGCTGATACATCAAGTGCATAGCCACGTCGTTTCAGTTGTGTCGCGACTGAAGCAATATCAGCGCGAATCAGTTTGGGATCTAGCATCTCGCTTTTCGTCTCAGGAAAAATCAGCGGCGAATGTTAACACATGACCCGGCGGTACCAGATCACTGATAGAAGACAAAGCCCTGGTGACATTGGCTTCGGTATCAAAAAACTCCACCACCATAGGTAAATCGAACGATACATCGAGTAAGTTTGATGAATGCGTTTCACCGGATTTACCAAATCCCGTCACACCCCGATAGACCGTCACGCCCATGACCTTGTGCTCGTCGTGCAGCCGTTTAAAAATCTTCTCGTGTACGCGCTTGCCTTCAGTCACATAGATACGTGCGACCATCACTTTCATATTTGACGCCCCAGTGACACGCCGAACCAGACCGCGATCAGACAAATCAAAACACTTAGGACGACATTCGTTGCGGCGCGCACGACATCACCCTGCTCTAACAGCATGAGCGTTTCAATGGAAAAGGTTGAAAAGGTTGTAAACGATCCGAGCACCCCGACAAGTACCGCAGCACGCCATTCGGGAGCGATATCAAAGCGCTCGAGCATGACGACACTGAGCACACCGATCAACAAAGAGCCAGCAACATTGACGAATAAGGTGCCATACGGAAAACCCCTGCCCAGTAACGAATAAACACCCGTTGAGGCGCCATAACGAAGTACGGCCCCGATGGCACCACCAACCGCAATAAGCACCAGGGTTTTCAAGATCTAGCCCGCATTTCTCGCCAGGATCACGGGAGCAGGCGCAGGATTCGGGTTCGTAAGCGCCGCTCTGGAGCGAAAAGCGTAGCCATAGCTACGGTTTGAGTGAAGAGCAAGCTTACGGACACGAAGACTAGCCTGAACCGTGATAGGCATGCTTGAATAACACACTGTATGTTTGATCATGCTAGCTTTGCTCCAAAATGCCAATGCCTTATCAGTTTCTACGCCGCCTGGTGAGAA